>CAWWCX010000361.1:0-4514 GCA_963935445.1 uncultured Roseibacillus sp. | reverse complement strand
CCCCAGTCTACCGAGCTCGCGGTCGCCCATTGGCCCGAGACGCGACTCGTCTGCAACTGCATGTCGGTGACCAAGGGAGAACTGGTTCGCTGTCTTGCAAAATGCGGCCCTGACCCCGACCTTCTCGCGACCAGCACCGGAGCGTCGACCGTCTGCGGATCGTGTCGGCCGCTGGTCAACGAAGTATGCGGAAACTTCCAAGGGAAGTCGAAGCCCATTGGCGTTCGGTCGCTGCTCGTCATATCGGGCATCGCGTTCACCGTTGTCCTGGCCTCCATCCTCGCTCCGAAACCACCCATGGCTGATTCCGTCACCTCGTGGTGGTACCGCGTCGATATCTTCTGGCGAGATAACATCGTCAAGCAGGTGACCGGGTTCTCACTGCTCGGCCTCGCGCTAGGCGGGCTTCTCTTTTCCCTCCGGAAACGGTTTCGCTGGTTCCGCTTCGGGCACTTCGCACGATGGCGCGTGCTCCACACCCTCTTTGGGCTTACGGCACTGGTCGGCCTCTTTGCGCACACGGGATTCCGCTTCGGCCACAACCTCAACTTCTGGCTCATGTTCTGCTTTGTCGGCCTGAGCCTCCTTGGCGCCTGCGCCGGAGTCGTCTCGGCTCTTGAAAACTCCGGGGTGACCCGGCGCGCTCTCATCGCGCGCCGCTGGCGCCCCTTCCTCTCCTATGCGCATCTGGTCCTCTTCTGGCCGATGCCCGTCCTCCTCACCTTCCACATCCTTTCCGTCTATCTCTACTGACCTCTCACCCTAGTGGCCTCTTGGATCATCAAACACAAGCATCTTGTCCTCTGGCTTGCCGTCACCGGCGGACTTGGATGGTGGCTCTCCTGGGTTCTCTTCGAGGCCGAAGACAAGACAGTCCTGCTGCCAGGCATCACTACGGATGGCCATCACCAGATCGAGATGGAATGCCACGCCTGCCACACGAACGAGGAGAAGGAGAATATTTTTACCAGCTCCGGCGTCACCAACGAATCCTGCATCGCCTGCCACGGCGAGGAACTGGAGCAGGCCAGCGATTCGCACCCCATCCGCAAATTCCGCAATCCCGAGAATGCAATCTTTCTCGAGCACATTGATGCCATGAACTGCATAACCTGCCACCGGGAGCACAACGAGAAGATCACCAACCCCATGGCGGTGACGGTTCCGGGGGACTACTGTGCCCACTGTCACGAGGTGACTCTTGAAAACCTCGAATCCCATCGTGACCTCTCGTTCAAAAGCTGCGCCACCGCCGGCTGTCATAACTATCACGACAACACCGCCCTCGCTCCCAGTTTCCTCCTGAAGAACTACGGGAAGCCTGAGCACCTGCCCGAGCGCATCCTGCCAGCCACCAATCCCCTGACCCGCTGGATGGACCAGGGTCACGAGCCACGCAAGCCCCTCCGTGAGAAGGACGCCGATGCACCCGTTCAGCATCAAACCGATTCACAGATCACGGCCGACTGGCACTCCACCGCACATGCCCGGGCCGGCATCAACTGCCGCGACTGCCACGGCGTTCCCGCAACAGGCGACTGGGTTACGAAACCGGACCACACCAGCTGTGCCGCCTGCCACGAACACGAGGTCGACGGATTCCTCCAGGGCAAGCACGGCATGCGTCTCGCCCACAAGCGGCTGGGGCCGATGACCCCTGCAAGCGCGCGCCTCCCAATGAGGCCGGACGCTCCCCATGCGGGCCTCTCCTGTAATTCCTGCCATGAACCGCACCGCTACGACCGTCAGTTCGCCGCCCAGGAAGCCTGCATTAAGTGCCATGACGACGCGCACACGCGCCACTACGAGAATTCCCCGCACCACAACCTGTGGAAACTTGAACTGACGGGCGACCTGCCGGCCGGCAGCGGAGTGTCCTGTGCCACCTGTCACCTTCCCCGCGAGGAGCACGGCGGGGCGATCATCGTGAACCACAACCAGAACGCCAACCTGCGCCCCAACGAGAAAATGCTGCGCAACACGTGTATGACCTGCCACAGCCAGCAGTTTGCCATGGATGCGCTCGCGGACCCTCACCTCATCGAGCGGAATTTCACCGGACGCCCCACCACCCGCCACCCGGGAATTGGCTGGACCGTGGAGTCCGCCATCAAGCGCGGAGACGAAGACATCATCAAACTCCAGCGCTACCTCGAATCCCTTAGTAACACACCTCAAAGCAATTAACCAAAAATGAAATCACAACCAAAAATGAATTCACTGATACTAACTACCCGCCTTGGAGCTCTGGCAGGACTCTGCCTCGGCCTGAGTGCGTGTAAATCTGGAGAAGAGGAAGCAAGCGGATCACCCGGTGGCTATCCCGCCGCGCAGGTCGCTGAAGCACTCTACACCGTCCTGAAGTCAGAGCGGAAAGTCTATGCGAGCAAGGTGGTCAACCGTCTCGTCAAGGAGGAAAAGGTGATCAAGGCGCACGAGGAGTGGAAAGAGAACAAGGCTCTCCTTCTCCCCGCGCAGTTCTTCCGCGAAGGTGCCGAGGAAGTCGACGACGCAGAAAAACCATTCCAGTTTTCCTACTCGCTTCAGTCGCCCTGGCCCCTGAACTACGAGAACGCGAAAAAGCAGACTCCGGCCGTTAAGGAAGGACTCGCCGCCGTCACTGACCCTGAGAGCGAATACTACGGAAAGAAGTGGACGGGAGAGGAGGTGCTTGGAGACACGAGCTACTTCGTCGGAATCTATCCTGACCGCGCCGTGGCAGCTGCCTGCTGGGATTGTCACAACGATCACGAAAACAGAAAGGACTCCTATCCTGAGTTCAAGAAGAACGACGTCATGGGAGGAATCGTGATTCGGATTCCCAAGTCCTAGGAGATTCACACCAGCGCGCACTCCCACAGGTGAAACTGCTCTACATGCTGGCGGCAGCCTCCGTCCTGACCACCTCCTGCCAGGAGGCCACAGAGACAGAATCTGTTTCTCAGGCGGAAAACGCCAGCCAGCACCCCTGGGACTGGATTCCTGAGGACCCCTCCCTCGCGTCCGGTCGAGAGTCTTACCTGCAGGAGTGCGCCCTGTGTCACAACGAAGGCGAAGAGGGCGCGCCGTCCCTTACCCGGAAAGAGCAATGGGAGCAGCGGATCACCAAGGGAGAGAACGCTGTCATCACCAATGCGATCGAAGGGTTTATCGGGGAGGACGGAGAGATGCCGGCACGGGGAGACTCACAACTGTCCGACACCGAAATCGGAAACTCCGTTCGCTTCATGATCGAGGCCGCCCTCCGGACCCCCCCTCCATGATCCCTCACCCTCACCCTAACCAAAAACAACCGAATAACCAGCTAACAACCATGTTTAACATATTCAAACGCAAACAACCAAAACAACCAAAACAACCAAACAACCAAACAACCAAACCTATGACAGACCTACAAAAAGACCTCGTTCAAAGCACTTGGGAAATGGTCGTGCCCCAGGCAGAACCGACCGCAGCGCTCTTCTACGCGCGCCTGTTCGAACTCGATCCGGACCTGAAGCCCCTCTTCGCCGAATCGGACATGGCCGAACAGGGGAAGAAGCTCATGCAAATGATCACGATCGCGGTCAAAGGCCTCGACTCCCTGGAGGAGCTTGTCCCCGCCGTTCAGGCGCTTGGCAAAAGGCACGTCGGCTACGGTGTCAAATCCGAACACTACGACACCGTGGGGGCGGCCCTGCTCGATACCCTCGAGAAGGGGCTCGGTGAACATTTCACCCCGGAAACAAAGGAGGCTTGGACCCTGACCTACACGACCCTCGCCACCGTGATGAAGGAAGCCGCATACGAGGCTCCAGCGGAGGTATAGGAAAACCCCTTCCCTGATTCAAAAAACCAAAACCGTTCGCCCACGCGAACTTTCAAATATCCAGTAAAGCCGGAGTAAGGAGTCAACCACACCTGGCTCCCATCCGGCGCGGGCTCTGACCGCGGACTTCACCGCATTCCGGGGCTCTTCGGAGCCTCCCCGGGCCCGATTTCCCTCCCAGCTCACCCGATTCGCCCCGGATTACGCGTTTTTCCCCGCTTGTGAAAAATTTCACAAAGTGCACTTGTCCCTTTCGCTTGTGCCCTCCATAGTCACACGCAACCCCAAGGGAGACTTCGCTAGACGCTGATTTATGGCAGATTCCGCACCTGCGACCGCTGACAAGCTCCCCAAGGACCTCGCTGCCGAGAAAGGCCTCGTGAACGTCCAAGTGGATGGGAGCTGGATTCAGGTGCCCCGGGGCACTCGCATGATCGAGGCGTGTAAGATCGCTGAGCAGGATGTGCCGCATTACTGCTATCACACCAAACTCTCCTCCCCCGGGAATTGCCGCATGTGCCTTGTCCAGATGGGCATGCCCCCACGGCCCCTGCCGGGACAGGACCCCGGCTACGGGGAAGACGGCTACCAGGAAATAAACTGGATGCCGCGCCCGGTAATCGCCTGTGCCAACACGGTGACCGAAAACATGGGCATCCGTACCAGCGGGGATCTGGTCGAGGAGTGTCGCAACGGGGTAATGGAG
>CAWWCX010000360.1:0-4521 GCA_963935445.1 uncultured Roseibacillus sp. | reverse complement strand
CACACTGCATATCGTCGGCAGCGTCAGATGTGTATAAGAGACAGCGGCAAACCCCGCCCCACGAAGGTCCTCCTGCGGGGCGAGTATGATCGCCCTGTTGGCGAGCCGGTGCAACCCGGGGTTCCCTCCGTGATGGGGGACCTCCCGAAGGGGGCCCCAGCCAACCGCCTCGGGCTTGCCTACTGGATGGTCTCCCGCGAAAACCCACTGGTCTCCCGCGTACTCGTCAACCGGATCTGGCAGCGGGTCTATGGCGAAGCCATCGTGCGCTCCCCGGAGGATTTTGGACTCCAGGGCAAGCAGCCCACCCACCCCGAACTCCTTGATTGGCTAGCGGTCGAACTCCAGGACAACGACTGGGACCTGCGCCATCTTCTGCGGCTCATGCTCACAAGCCGGACCTTCAGGCAGCAGTCCGCTCACCGCAGGACGGCCCTCGATGATCCAGCAAATCTATGGTATGCCCGCGGACCCAGCTATCGTCTCGACGCCGAGGTCATCCGCGACATGGCTCTCTGGTCCAGCAGACTTCTTGACGGCCACATGGGTGGGGAGGGCGTCAAGCCCTACCAGCCCGCAGGCCTCTGGAAAGCCCTCATGCACCCCGGCAGCAATACCAAGAACTATGTTGCCGATAAGGGGGACAAGCTCTACCGCCGCAGCCTCTACGTCTACTGGAAGAGAACCAGCCCGCACCCGATGATGACACTCTTCGACGCCCCGGACCGGGAATCAAGCTGTGTGCGTCGCTCACGCACCAATACCTCCCTGCAATCCCTGGGCCTCCTCAACGAGACGCAGCGCGTCGAAATGGCACGCAAGATTGCTGAGCGCCTGATCACCGATGCGGACGATGACGACAGCCGTCTGGATCTGCTCTTTACTCTGATCGCCAGTCGGCCACCCAACGACGGGGAAAGAAAGGCGTGCGACACCCTCCTCGAAAAGATGCAGGAGCGCTACCAGTCCTCCAAGGACGACGCGCTCGCTCTCCTCTCCACCGGTGATGCGCCCCGCAACGAGACCCTTGACCCCGTCGAAGTAGCAGCCTGGACCCAGATTGCCATTACGGTCCTCGCCAGCGATGTTGCCCTTCTCCTCTACTGATCCTGCCCTTCCTTTCGCCGAACCTGCATCCAAGTCCTGACATGACCTTCCACGACTACCAACTCTCGATGACCCGCCGACAGCTCTTCGGGCGCTCCGCGCTGGGACTGGGCACCGCGGCCATGGCCCAGATGCTGCCTCAGGAACTGATAGCGGCCGAAGGAAAGGCCGACCTCAATGGCGGAATTCACCACCGCGCTACCGCGAAACGCGTCATCTATCTCTTCATGAGCGGAGGACCGAGCCACCTCGACACCTGGGACTACAAACCCAAGATGCAGGAAATGTTCGGTCAGGATCTGCCCAAGCATATCCGGGACGGACAACGCATCACGGGAATGACCGCTGGACAGAAGACCCACCCAGTGTGCCCTTCCAAATACAAATTCACCAGGCACGAGAACAACCAGGACGGCTTGTGGGCGAGCGAGCTGCTGCCTCATACCGGCAAGGTGGCCAAGGAGCTCTGTGTGGTGAACAGCACCTACACCGAGGCCATCAACCACGACCCGGCGATCACCTATATCCAGACCGGAAGTCAGGTTCCCGGGCGGCCCAGCCTCGGGGCATGGCTCAGCTACGGACTGGGCAGCATGAACGAGGACCTTCCGGGATATATCGTCATGCACGCCAAGACCAGCTTCCCTGAGCAGAGCCTCTTCAACCGTCTCTGGGGTCCGGGCTTCCTTCCTGCCGAGCACCAGGGGGTGCTGCTCCGGAGTCAGGGAGACCCGGTCCTCTATCTCAGCAATCCCAAGGGCACCTCAAGGAAGGATCGTCGCGCCCAGCTCGACACCCTTTCGGCACTCAATCGGAACCACCATGAGCAATCCCTCGATCCCGAGACGATCGCCCGGATCAAGCAGCATGAAATGGCCTTCCGCATGCAAACCTCGGTTCCCGAGCTGATGGATCTCAGCAAGGAGGGGGAGAAGACCTTCGAGCTCTACGGAGAGGAGGCCCGCCAGGCTGGAACTTTTGCGGCCTGCTGCCTGAATGCACGCCGTCTGGCCGAACGGGGTGTCCGCAACATTCAGATCTTTCACCGGGGCTGGGACGCTCATGGGGGGCTGCCCCGCGAGCATGAATCCCAGTGCAAGGATATTGATCGTGCCTGCTATGGCCTCATTACCGATCTCAAACAACGAGGCATGCTCGACGAGACTCTCGTCGTCTGGGGCGGGGAATTCGGACGAACCGCCTACTGCCAGGGTAAGCTCACCAAGGAGAACTATGGGCGCGATCACCATCCACGGTGCTTCACTACCTGGATGGCCGGCGGCGGCATCAAGCCCGGCATCACCTACGGGAAGAGTGATGACTACGGATACAATATCGCCAACGCGGATGGGACTCCCATGTTGCCCAAGCCGGAAAAGGACAAGTGGCAGGCAGGCACCATGCATATTCACGACCGCAACGCCACCATCCTCCACCTCCTCGGGATTGACCACAGGCGACTGACCTACCGCTACCAGGGCCGTGATTTCCGCCTTACCGACATCGACGGACACGTTCTGAAGGATATCCTCGCATAGCCTCGGACGAGTCCCTGCCGCAACCTCCGGAACTCCTCCCATTTTCCTCTCCCCGCTGCGGACGTGGCGACAACCGGGCGAGGGTCGCGCGCCCCGCGCAGATTACCGGTCAGGCTCCATTTGGAGCTTGCGAGCTGGCACACTCTCCGGGAACGTGTGCGATAGTCCATCGCGGCACCATGCCTCATCTTCCGCATTGCCATCCCACCCGTCGCACGGTCCTCCAAGCGGGCTCCCTCGGTCTCATGGGCCTCGGGATGAATCACCTCGGCCTCCTCCGCTCCCTTGCAGCCTCTCCAGCCTCCACCCCCGCCCGGGCCAGAAATGTAATCTATATATTCCTCTCGGGGGGACTCGCCCAGCACGAGTCCTTCGACATGAAGCCGGACGCTCCGCTTGAAATTCGTGGCGAATTCAACCCCATCCGGACCAAGACGCCGGGCCTGCACATCTGCGAACACCTTCCGGAGCTGGCCAGGCGCAGCGAGATGTGGTCGCTCTGCCGCTCGCTCACCCACCCCTCGAATGAGCACTCGCACGGGCACCACATGATGCTTACCGGGCGCACGGACCTTCCGCCCAACTTCAACGCGAGCAAACCGCAGGGGAGTGATCACCCCTCCATCGCAGCACTCGCCAACGAATTACTTCCCCGCCGCGGAAACCTTCCTCCCGCCATCGTCCTTCCCGACAAGATCAAACACCGGACCGGACGTGTCATCCCCGGCCAGTTTGCCGGCCAACTGGGCGCCAGGAAGGAACCCTTCTGGATCGAGGCCTCGAGGTTTGATGGCAAGTCCTACGGAGCCTATCCCGACTACCTCTTTCACCACGCCCGCGGCAAGGAAGATGGAAGCGGATACAGCTTCGACTCTCCCACCTTCTCCCTCCCCGAGGGCCTCGACTTCCGGCGACTGCGCGATCGCGTTGGCCTTCTCGCACATCTCAATCAGGAAAGTGCCCACCTCGAACAGATTGCCGAGACCCACCAACTCGACCGCTACCAGGAGATGGCCGCGGACCTTCTCCTCGATCCCTCGGTCAAGGATGCCTTTGATGTCCACTCCGCCGACCCCGGCCTTCAGGACCGCTATGGCCGCAACTCCTTTGGATGGTCCCTCCTTCTTGCCCGCCAACTGGTGGAAGCCGGCGTTCGCCTGGTGCAAGTCAATCTGGGAAACAATGAAGCCTGGGACACCCATCAGGCAGCCTTCCCGAACCTGAAGAACTTCCTCCTTCCCCCGATGGATCGCGCAGTTTCCGCGCTCCTCGACGACCTGGCGGAACGCAGCCTCCTCGAGGAGACCCTTGTCGTGATGGCCAGCGAGTTCGGACGCACTCCCCGGATTTTCAAGATTCCCAAGGCCAAGCTGCCCGGCCGCGACCACTGGGGCGCCGTACAATCGGTGTTTTTCGCCGGTGGCGGCGTGCAGGGAGGCCGGGTTCTTGGCTCTTCCGACGAAAAAGGAGAATTCCCCGCCAGCGACCCCCAGAGACCGGAGGACTTTGCAGCTACCATCTACGACGCACTTGGCCTGCCCCCCCGGGTCCAGTGGCACGATCCTGAACAGCGACCGCATTTTCTCTACCACGGGAAACCAATGACCGGGCTTTTCTCCTGAAGGTATCGCGCCCGACCTCTCCGGATCGACCCCCACATCCCGGATAAAGATCCGGAGGCCGGCTCATTCTGGCCGGCACAATTTCTTGTCGTCACGGGGCCATTTATGCTCCTATCCGCGTATGAGACGCCGCTCTTTCCTGCGCACCACAGCTGCCACCGCCCTTCTCTCCGGCCCCACTCAGAGCCTCCTCGCCCTTGAGAAGGACAACAAGTTCCGCAGACAGATTGGAATACAGCTCTACACCCTGCGCA
>CAWWCX010000359.1:0-4521 GCA_963935445.1 uncultured Roseibacillus sp. | reverse complement strand
CACTGCATATCGTCGGCAGCGTCAGATGTGTATAAGAGACAGCCATTGGCCCTGATGAACCTGACTGCTTCGGTTGTGTATTGCGCGGTAATGGTCGTGTCTCTCTGCACGCTGTCCGCGATCACCTTGAGGTTGCGGACGAGAGGGAGGGGGACCTGCTTTCGGTTCATGTCATTGCTGTAGGGAATGCCGAAATACTGGTCGAAGCCGTGGTTGGTGGGCATGAAATCGGGGTGGTCTCCGAGGTGCCACTTGCCGATGCACATGGTGCTGTAGCCCTGCTCCTTCAAAACCTCGGCAATCGTGATCTCGTCGGGGTTGAGGCCCTTGCGGGCGGCGGGGAAGAGCACGCAGAGGTTCTTTTCATCCACGTGCATGTTGACGCGCCGGGGGTAACAGCCGGTCAGGAGGCTGGAGCGTGACGGGGTGCATACCGGACATGTGGAGTAAAAGTCCGTCAGTTTCATGCCTTCCCGGGCCATTCGGTCGAGAACAGGCGTGTCATGGGCCTTGGATCCGAAGGGGCCGATGTCCGCGTAGCCAAGGTCATCACAGAAGACGACAATAATGTTTGGCTTCCGTTCGGCGGCCAGGGCAGGGGGCAGGGCCGGCAGCAGGGCGGTGAGCGCGAGGAGGATTTGTTTTTTCATCTGGAAGGGAGGAGGGAGCGGAATCCCCTGGGAAACGGATGCCGTCAGCAGGCTCTGGCCTCGCTACTCGTAGCGCCACTTCATGATCCAGGGATCCTCGGTGCGTTTCTGCATGGCCTTGAGCTTGTCCTGGTATGTGGCGAGAGTGTCGGCGAACCCTGGGTCGGCGGCGAGATTGCGCGATTCGGCAGGATCGGAAGAGATATCGTAAAGTTCGAACTGTGGGCGATTGATGTAGGAGTCGACGGTGCGCTTTCCGTAACCCGCCTGCGGGCCCTTGGCATACTGGGCCTGCCAGGTGGAGGCGGCCCAGAGGTCGGAGGCGAAGGGATAGGGTTGCCGCCACGCGATGTTCCAGATGAGCTTGAACTTGCGATCGCGAACAACGCGCATGGGGTAGTACATCTGGATTTCATGGAAGGTGTGGGAGGCTCCAATGTCGTCCCACCCTTCCGGGGAGGCGGTCTCTAGAATGGGAATCCACGAACGGCCATGATAGGCCTTCACGGGTTTACCTGCGTTTTCGCCGGCGGGAACTTTGGGGACGGAGAGGAGTTTAATGGGAGCCCGCTTTTCGGAGTCGTAGCCTCCGGCGAGGTCGAGGATAGAAGGCGTGATGTCCACATGGCTGATCATGGCGTTGTTGACCACGCCCTTCCGCTTGGCAGCGGGGTGGCGGACAATGAACGGGACGCGCAGGCCTGCCTCATAGACGGTGGTTTTGCCGCCGGGAAAGGCCATGCCGTGGTCGGCGGTATAAATCAGGACGGTCTTGTCCCACTGCCTCGTTTCCTTCAGGAGGGCGACAAGGTGTCCGAGACCCTGGTCGATGCGGGAGCAGCTTTGGTGGTACTGGGCGATTTCCGCCCGGCATGCGGGGGTGTCGGGCAGGAACTCGGGGACCTTGACCTTGGCGGGATCATAGAACACCTCGTTGATTCCCTTGTGGGAGCCCCGGTTGGGACGGTTGCCGAAGAGGTCGGGCTTGAACTCAAGCTGGGAGGACCGGTCGGTCCCGCCCCCGCGGTGGGGGTCGGAGGTGCAGAAATAGAGGAAGAAGGGTTGGTCTGATTCCTCCGAGAAGAGGTCGCGGCAGTTTTCCGCCATCTGGAGGGGGTTCCGGGTATTTCCGGGAAGGCGCTGTTCGAACTCGAATACAGAGGCTGGCGCGACGTGGTACTTGCCGACCTGCGCAGTACGGTAGCCCGCGGCCTTCATCTGCAGGGGAAGGCTGACGGCCGCCACATTCGGGAAGGAGGAGAACTTGTGGAAGGCGTGCGTGTGGCCGTATTGGCCGTTGCGGTGGTTGTGCAACCCGGAGAGAATCACGGAGCGGCTGGCCGAACAGGAGGCGGTGGTGGCAAAGGCGTGGGTGAAGCGTGTGCCTGCGGCGGCGAGGGCATCCAGATGGGGCGTCTGGATATCTGTGCTTCCGTAGCAACCGGCAATGGGGCTCTGGTCATCGGTGACGAACAGGATCACATTGGGCCGTGAGCCGGCAAAAGTGCTGAGGGTAGCCCAGAACGCAAGCAAGAGTGAGAGGCAACAGGATCTCATTGGTTGAGGGCCAAGTAACCGTCAGCAGGGAGAATCTTGCGAGGGAAATCTGTGCGAGGGGCTCTTCTCTCCCGAGCGGCGAGCGGAACGTCCCCCAGGGCTGGAGCCTTAACTTGCCCGGGCAGGAACGGACACCTGTCCCCAGGCTCCCGGATCACGATAGCTGACCGTTCCCCCGGCGTCGACGCGGTAGCCGCAGCGCTTGATCAGGGTCTCAGCCGGGGCGAAGTCGTCCCCGGTCGCCGCAAGACGGGCCTTGAGCTTGTCTTCAAGCTCATCGCGGAGTCCCCGGTGGGCGGCCTCCGTGATCAGGTTGCGTTTCTGGAATGGGTCATCCTGGTTGTCGAAAAGCTCCCAAGGTCCCTGCAGGCTGCGGGTGTATGTGTAGCGCCGGGTTCGCACGCCACGGAATTCACGCCCGCCCTGGGCCCGGGTCCACTGCCCGAAGGGGCTCGGGCAGGTAATCAGCGCATGATTGTCCTCGAGCTCACGGGTTCCCCGAATGACATCCGCGAAGCTCTCCCCTTCCACGCTCCCGGGAATCTCCACGCCAGCCAGGTCAAGAAGGGTGGGCATGATATCCGGGGTATTGATTGGCGCGGCGACTTCCCGGGCCTTCACCTTGAGGGCGTCCGGGCAGCGGACGAGGAAGGGCACGCGAATGGATTCCTCCCAGGGGCGTTGCTTCTTGAGCTGGCCACGGGAGTGGAGCATGTCGCCATGATCCGAGGTATAGACGAGGATGGTGTTTTCGAGTTGGCCGGTTTCCTTGAGGGCGGCAAGGAGCCAGCCCACGCACTCATCGAGGGCGCTGCAGTGCGCATAGTAGCCCGCATAGGTTGACTGGGCCTGCTTGTGCAGCTGCGGAGGTACATTCTGCCGCAGGGTGAGCTTGCGGCTGTCATAACGATCGAGCCACTTCGCAGGTCCTGTCCGGTAGGGCGCGTGGGGCGGGCCCCACGAGAGGAAGAGACCGAAAGGTTTGCGGTTCCCGGCTGGTTGGGAGGCCTGTTTCCTGAGGTAGGTTACGGCATCCCTGGTCTGGGCGTAGGCGTCATAGCCCTTCCACTGTCTGGGGTCCTTGCTGGTCTTGTCGAAGTAGCGCGACTTGTTGTAGTTGTGCGTACACTCAAGAACTTTCCAGTAGTCGAAGCCCTGTCGGCGTTCGGGCGGGATGTAGGCGGAGCGGCCCGTGCCGTCGATATGCCATTTGCCGATGTAGCCCGTATTGTAACCAGCCCCGCTCAGGGCCTGTGCAAACGAGGTCGCCTTTGTGTTGAGGCGCAAATCGTTGAGAAAAAGCCCATGGGTCAGTGGATACTGGCCGGTGAGGAGGCAGCCGCGGTGCGGGCAGCAAACCGGGATGCCGGACACGGCGTTGGCGAAGTTGACGCTCTCGTCGGCCAGGAGGTCGATGTTGGGGGTGCGGACGTCCGTGTTGCCCATGTAGCCGTGATCCATGGCTCGCCACTGGTCCGAGAAGAGGTAAACGATGTTGGGTTTTGGGCTACTGGCAGCGGCTTGGGCCGGGCTCTCCGAGGTGGTGGCCAGAGCGGTTGCCGAGGTGGCGAGGAAGTGACGGCGATTCATTGGAGTTGGAGTGTGAGAATGATCGAGAGCAGGTCAAAGGTCACTTTCAAATCCGAAGTGAAGCATGCAGCCAACGGGGCCGATTCCCGTTGGGCGAGGGTCTTGAGGATCTGTTTTTGCTTCCAAGCGGACGATCGGACTTGATCGCCACGGAGAGGGTCTTGCATGGGCATGCCGGCCCCCACCGCACCTTGGAGAGAGCTGCCCGGGGAGATCCAGGCTGGCGGCAACAGGTCGTTCTGCAGCCTTGGATATCGGGCGGACCAACCACGCCGCCTGACGGCAAAACCTTGTTCCTAATCCCTTTTGCTGTTGCGCTCGATCAATTTGATCTTGCGGCGCAGGGCCGAGATCTGGGCCCGGGCGGAACCGATGTCCTCGTAGACGGCGTCCGCCTTGGCCTCCAGACTATTGGCTTCGGCCAGCTTTTTCTGGTTGATCTTGGGGTCCCCCCTGCCGGTTCCACCCGTTCCCCGGAAAGCGGACTCCTTGATTTTGGCGGCTTGGTCCTCCAGCTCATCCGCCTCCGGCTTACGCTTTGCGATGACGGCTTCAAGTTCCGCAATCTTGGTGCGGAGGCCCTGGACCTCGACGTTGTCGCTGGGGGCGTCATCGCTGGTGGCCGCGGGCCGGGTGGTCTTAGGCCGGGTGGTCTGGGGCCGGGTGGTCTGGGGCCGGGTCTGTCTCTTATACACATCTGACGCTGCCGACGATATGCAGTGTG
>CAWWCX010000358.1:0-4532 GCA_963935445.1 uncultured Roseibacillus sp. | reverse complement strand
GCCTCGATGTTACGCCGGGCGAACTCCTTGGCGGCACGATGATCCCCCACATGCCACGAGAGCGCACCACAACAGCCCTGCCCTCCCGGGATCAGAACCTCCACCCCGCTGCGGGTGAGCAACTCGATCGTGGCCAGGTTGATGTCGGGATCGAGCACCTGCTGGGCACAACCGGTGAGAAGTGCCACGGTTGCCTGCCGCTCTCCCTGCGCCTCATAGCGCTCTTTCAACCGCCGGGAAGGCGAAACCGCAGAGGGCAGGAGGTCCATCATGGAACGGAAGGAGCCCGGTAGCAGGGAAGCAAAGGGCTTGGCCAGCCTGCCCAATGCGGCCGCCACGCGAAAACGCCGAGGATAAGGCAAAGTCAGCGAGACCAGGCGCCGCCTGACCTTCTCTGCCAGCGGACGGGAGCGCTCCTGCTCCGCCAGGGCCCGGAAGGGACTGATCAGGTTACGATATTCCACCCCCGAGGGGCAAGCCGGCTCACAGGCAAGGCACCCCAGGCAGGCGTCGAGGTGAGGCAGAGCCTCCTCCATCTCCAGCCCCCCTTCCAGCACCTCCTTCATCAGAACGATACGACCCCGGGGAGTATCGAGTTCCTGTCCCAGTTCGCTGTAGGTCGGGCAGGCGGCAAGACAAAACCCACAGTGAACGCAACTACGCACAGCCTCCTCCATCGGCTTGCCGAAGGGGCCGATTTTCTCTGCATCAATCTCGTGCAACATGACTACTCGTCGTTCAATATTCAGATGCCCGGAAATCTTCCACCCGGGTCAATAGCCTCCTTGACTGCATGCCTGATCACCCCTCCCCGGCTCGCTCCCAGCCAGGGCCCTTCCCTGGTCTTCCCCCTTACCACCAGGGCTTCCAGACCTTCACCCTCGAGAACCTTGCTCACCGCGGACAACTCTCCTCCATCACAAGACAGCCACGCCACATTCCCCCCCGAGGAGCACCAGCACTGCACCCTGCTGCCATAATCTTCCAACCTCTCGATCAGACTCGCCATTCGAGAGGGTGTCATGACTGTTTTGACAAGGAATTCTCCCTCCGCCCAGCGGGCCTCCCGCACATCGCTCCAAACCTGCTCGTCTTCCATCTGTTTCACGTCTCCCGGCCACTGCGCGGAGATTTCGTCGCACAGGTCAACGAGAGCCTTGCCCGGACCGCCCAACCGGACATGCAGCGTCTTTCGGGCGGGATCGTAGTCCAAGGCATCCGGCTCCCACCTCGAGGAGGCCATGGAGGTCATCCGCTCCACCGCAACGACATGGTTCGGACAAGGCACGGCAAGGGTGGCAACCTCGAAGGGTGCGGGGAAAACCTTGAAACTGAGCTCCGTCATAAGCCCATACCGTCCCAGACTTCCCACCAGGAACTTCGGCAGGTCAAACCCCGCAGCGTTCTTCACGACCTTCCCTCCGGAACGCACGAGCGCTCCATGACCATCCACGAATTGCACTCCGATCAGAAAGTCCCGCAAACCGCCAAATCTGAACCTTCCCGGTCCGGACACCCCGGAGGCCACGGTCCCTCCCAGGGTGGCTCCCGCTTCCACGAAAAGGGGATCAAAGGGAAGATACTGCCCTTTCTTGCCCAGGACCTCTTCAACCTCCGCCACCGGCGTGCCCGCCAAGGCCGTAAACGTGTATTCCGAGGATTCATACTCAATGACGCCAGTTAGCCCCCCGAACTCAATCTTCTCCCCTTCCCCGATGAGGCCCGACTTGGTTCCCGCTCCCACCGCACAGACATGCGCACTGGACTGAACCAATTCCGCAACCTCCTCCGCACTGACTGGTTTGACCGCCATTACTCCCTGGATATGACTCCAGCCGCTTCAAGCGGGTGGAGCCCATGCTGCGAAAGGGCGGGCGCCTCGGATCCAGGAAACATTTTTCCCGGATTGGCTACTTCCTTCGGGTCAAAGGCCGCCCGTATCCGCTTCATGACCTCGATATCATAATCCGAGAACATTCCGGGGAGATAATCGCGTTTCTCCATTCCGACCCCGTGCTCGCCGGTGATGGACCCCCCCATCTCCACACACATCTCGAGGATCCGCCCGGCCAGCTGTTCCGCTCCTTCCAGATCTCCGGCAACCCGACCATCATAAAGGATGAGCGGATGCAGATTTCCATCGCCGGCGTGAAACACATTGGCTACCCGGAAACCTGTTTCCTCGGACATCTCACCGATCCTCCGCAACGCCTCCCCGAGCCGTGTCCGTGGAACCACTCCGTCCTGAACAATAAAGTCCGGACTCAGACGGCCCACTGCCGAAAACGCGCTCTTGCGCCCCTTCCAGATCGTCATGCGCTCCGCGCTGTCGGCCGCGATCCTGGTTTCAAACGCATTGGTCTGCCTCAGAATCCCATGCAATTGCCTCCGTTCCTGCTCGACCTTCTCGACCGGACCTTCCAGCTCCACGATCAGGACGGCTGCGGCCCCTTCCGGGTAGCCACAGGCCACCGCCGCTTCCGCGGCCTCGATCGCGAGGGCATCCATGATCTCAAGCGCCCCCGGCAACAGCCCCGAGTCGATCACCGCGGCGACGGCGTTGCCAGCCTCCTCGAGAGAGCGGTAGCCTGCCAGCACGGTATGAAAACACTCCGCCTTCGGAAGCAGGCGCAGGGTGAATTCGAGCCCGACCCCAAAGAGCCCCTCCGACCCGCAGAACAACCCGGTAAAATCCGGGCCAGCCTGTTCCCGGCTCCGCCCCCCGAACGTCACTACTTCCCCGGTTGCCAGGACGGCCTTCATCCCGAGAATGTGATTGGCAGTCATCCCATATTTAAGGCAATGCGCTCCCCCCGAGTTGAAGGCCACGTTACCTCCGATGGTGCATATCGTCTGGCTCGAGGGATCCGGCGCAAAATGCAGTCCATGAGGATCAGCCGCACGACTCACGTCCAGGTTGATCACGCCCGGTTCCACCACCGCGACCCGGTCGATGGGATCAACCTCCAGAATACGATTCAGCCGGTTGAGCGTAATGACAATTCCTTCCTTCACCGGAAGGGACCCACCGGAAAGTGATGTACCGCTCCCGCGCGCAACGAAGGGCACATCATGGCGATGACACCACCGCACGACCTCGATTACCTCCTCCCCGGTCTCCGGCACCACTACCGCCTGCGGCTTCGTCTTGAAGGCGGTCAGTCCATCTGACTCATAGGCTGCCAGATGAGCATCCTCCGCAAGGACGCGCTCGTCAGGCAGCAGTGCTTTGAGCGAGTCGATCATCCCATCACCTCTTCCAGGGCTGCTAGCAGGAGGTCCACATTCCGGCGGGTGGCGGCATGCCCCATCAGCCCGATCCGCCACGCCTTGCCGGCAAACGGCCCAAGGCCAGCGCCAATCTCAATCGAGTATTCCTGCAGCAGGCGGCTCCGCACGTCAGCATCCACCACCCCCGCCGGAATCGAGACGCAGTTCAGGGTATGAAGGGAGTGCCGGGGAATATACGAGATACCCCGCGCCTCAAGACCTGTCCGCAGACGCTCGTGAACAACACGGTGCCGCTCGAAGCGTGCTTCCAACCCTTCTTCCAGCACGATTGCAAGAGCTTCCCGCAACGCGTAGACCATGTTGACGGGTGCGGTGTGGTGATAGGCCCTTGCCCCACTCCCGGAGTAATAGGCCCGCAGCATCGACACATCGAAATACCAGCTTCGCACCTTGCTGCTGCGGGCATCCATCACCTCGAGCGCACGCTCAGAGAACGAAACCGGGGAAAGCCCGGGCGGGCAGGAAAGACACTTTTGAGTACCGGAAAAAATCGCATCAATCCCCCACTCGTCGACCTTTACCGGATGCCCGCCCAGTGAGGTGACGGCATCGACAACGAGAAGCATCCCTGCCCCGTGGACAATCTTCGAGATTTCCTCCAGCGGCTGGAGCACTCCGGTCGAAGTTTCCGCATGTACGATGGTCAGAAGCTTGGCTCTCGGGTGCGCCTCCACGGCCTGTGCAACCGCTTCCTCGGTAATGATGTCGCCCCACTCGGCCTCGACCGTGTGCACGTCCGCACCACAGCGCTCCATGATGTCCATCATGCGACCGCCAAAGACGCCATTGATTCCCACAATCACTTCATCTCCCTGCTCCACCAGGTTGCTTGCGATTGCCTCCATGCCCGCCATTCCCGTGGCCGAAACCGGGAAAGTCAGGGGATTACTGGTTTGAAAAACCTGCCGCAACATGGCGCAACACTCGTCCATGAGCTCGATATAGTCCGGATCGAGATGACCCAGGGTTGGAGACCCCAGTGCCCTGAGAACCCGGGATGGGACAGTGGAGGGGCCGGGACCCATCAGGATCCGCTCGGCAGGGTTCAGTTTTGCGAACTCACTCATGAAGCCCCGCCATCCTCTTCCTGCCGCCGCCCTTGCCAACCAGAAAACGTCAGTCCTCCTTTCAATCCTCGCCATGAGCGCGATCCGCCTGCTATCTTCCGCTAACACTATTTTAAAGCCATCTGCCGCCATGGCCAGTGACCCGACTCCGCCAGAGTTCCCCCAGCCGCCAAC
>CAWWCX010000357.1:0-4542 GCA_963935445.1 uncultured Roseibacillus sp. | reverse complement strand
GGGAGCACCTATCACAGGAAATGCGATCCTGCCAACGTAGAAACCGGTTCAGTCGGTCAGGATTCAGGCGGGGACGCGTTCCACTGCTCCTCCGAGCTGAAGGAGTTTTTCGTCAATATGCTCATACCCACGGTCGATGTGGTAGAGACGATTGATCTCGGTCGTGCCCCTTGCCTTCAATGCGGCCAATACAAGAGCGGCTGAGGCACGGAGGTCGGAGGCCATCACCGGGGCGGCACTCAGCTGGTCCACGCCGTGCACCACTGCACGGCCGGCGTCGACCTTGATATCAGCTCCCATGCGCTTCATTTCCGAGCAATGCATGAACCGCTGGGGAAAGATAGTGTCCTCGACAACCGATATTCCCGGGGTGGTGGCGAACATGGCAGTAAACTGCGCCTGCATGTCGGTAGGGAAACCCGGAAAGGGAGCGGTGGTGATATCACACCCCCGGGGTGATGCGCCGGGAGAAACCGAGACCTCGGTGCCATTCTCGCTGAAGCTGACGAGGTGCCCGGCTTCGGTGAGTTTCTCGGTCGCTGCGCCGAGGTGTTCCCTGCACACCCGGCGGAGTGTGATGCCTTCGCCGGCCATCGCACCCGCGACCATGAATGTGCCCGCTTCGATGCGGTCCGGAATGACGGTGTGTTCTACTCCAGAAAGTTCGTCTACCCCTTCGATCACGATGCGGCGGGTACCGGCTCCCTCGATCCGTGCGCCCATACCGACGAGGAAATCGGCAAGATCGACAACTTCCGGCTCGCTTGCAGCGGACTCGATGACAGTTGTTCCCTTTGCGAGGGTCGCTGCCATCATGAGGTTATCGGTTCCAAGCACGGTCGGCCCGTGTTTTCCCTGCATGTCAATCTCGGCGCCGATGAGGCCATTGGGTGCGGAGAGGATGATGTCCCCCGCTTCCATCTCGACCTGGGCCCCGAGTCCCTCCATGGCCTTGACATGCAGATCAACGGGCCGATCTCCGATGACGCACCCGCCGGGCAGGGAGATTTTCGCGCGACCCACCCGGGTCAACAAGGGCCCCATCACACAGATGGAAGCACGCATTTTGCGGACAAGGTCGTAGGGTGCCTCTGGTGAAACCGCAGATGGCTCGACTCTTACGGTGCCACTGGAGCGTTCGACTTCCGCGCCAAGGGCGCGAAGAATCTGCAGCATGTAATTGGTGTCGGAGACGTCGGGGACCCGCCGGACAATGGAGGGGCGTTCGGAGAGCAGGGTGGCGGCGAGGATCGGAAGGGAGGCGTTTTTCGAACCTGAAATATTGATCGATCCCTGTAGCGATCCGTTGCCGTGGACGAGGAGTTTATCCATTTACTGAGAAGTTGGGACAGTTTCGGGGTCTGAAGCCATTTGCGCAAAGACAAAGCGGGGGTTTCCGGATAGATCCTTGGAGAGGCGAATCTCACGCAGGCCGCTGGATTCCACCAAGGTTGTGACGGAGTCGCCCTGGGAGGACCCGATCTCCAACGCGAGCCAGCCTCCGGGCCTGAGATAGCCGGGAACCCTCGGGAGAAACCTCCGAAATAGATCCAATCCGTCCTGGCCGGCGAAGAGCGCCTGCGGAGGATCATAGGTCAGTTCGGCTGCAAGGGTCTCGCGGTCTGTCTCGGCGACGTAGGGCAGGTTTGCCACGATAAGGTCAAAGGTTCCTTCCACACGGCTGAAAAGGTCACTCTCAAGGAGCTGCACGTCCAGGCCGTGACGGGCTAAATTCTCGCGGGCCAGGGTAAGGGCGTCATTTGAGGAGTCGGCAAGGGTCGCACTCTGGCATTCCGAGCCCAGGCTCAGTGCGATCGAGATGCCCAGAACACCGCTGCCTGTCCCCATGTCGAGAAGGTGGGCGGGGCGGGTGAGGTCTAGCTTGAGGGTCTCCTCCACCAGTTCCTCGCTCTCGGGGCGCGGGATGAGAGCCCTTTTGTCGCAGGTGAATTCCCGGCCGAAGAATTCTACAGTCCCGAGGAGGTGCTGGAGAGGTTCGTGCTGGCCGCGGCGCTTGAGGAGGTCGCGCAGGGGCGCGAGGTGGTCCTCGGACAAGGGGCGGTCAAACTGGGTGTAGAGTTCGATCCGGGTGCAGCCAAGCAAGTGCGCGACCATCCACTCCATGTTTCGGCGTGGAGAAGTAATTTCGTGCTTCTGCAGGTAACCGGTCCCGCTTTCCAGACACTCGAGAACGGTTTTCATGGGGTGTGCAGAACCGGCGCCTCAGTCCGCCTTCAAGCCGGACTCGGCAAGGCGTTGGGCCATCTCGGCTTTTTGCAGTTCCTCAGTGAATTCCTCTACCGCGCCGGCAAGGATGTCTTCCAGGTTGTGGGAAGTGTGGTTGATCCGGTGGTCTGTCACCCTCGACTGGGGAAAATTGTAGGTCCGGATTTTTTCCGAGCGATCACCAGAGCCGATGAGGGCGCGCCGCTGGGCAGAGTATTTCTCCTGTTCCTCCATTTGCTTGGCCTCGAAGAGCTTGGCCCGAAGGATTTCCAGTGCCTTTTCCTTGTTCTGGGTCTGGCTGCGGCCGTCCTGGCACTTGACTTGGATCCCGCTCGGGAGGTGCGTGATCTGAACGGCGGAATCGGTGGTGTTGACGTGCTGTCCTCCCGGACCGCTTGAGCGGGTGGCTTGGATATTGAGCTCCTCCGGTTTGAGTTCTAGATCGACCTCCTGAGCTTCTGGCATCACGGCAACGGTTACGGTGGAGGTGTGAATGCGCCCCTGGGTTTCGGTAGCCGGTACCCGCTGCACACGATGAACTCCGGACTCATATTTCATGCGACGGAAGACCTCATCCCCACTCACCTTCAAGACGACTTCCTTGAACCCGCCCACTTCCGATGGGCTGCTCTCGAGGTGCTCGCATTTCCAGCCACAGTGTTCCGAGTAGCGTTCATACATCCGCATTACTTCCCCGGCAAAGAGGGAGGCTTCATCCCCTCCCGCTCCGGCTCGGATCTCCACGAGCGCGTTGCGTTCCTCGGTTGGATCCTGCGGGAGGAGAGCATACTGCAGGTTTTCCCGTAAGACCGGAAGGGCCTCCTCCAAGGCGGGGATCTCCTCTGCGGCCATCTCGGCAATCTCGGTATCGGGGTCCCGGGATAGCTCCCGGTTTTCTTCCAGGTTCCGGCTGGTGGTCTCGAGCTGACTCCAGAGAACCATCAGTTTCTGGAGGGAGCGGTGTTCCCGCATCACTTCCGCTGCCGACTTCTGGTCGTTGTAGAAGTCCGGCTGCGAAATGCGTTCCTCCAGTTCTGTGAGCCGTTCCCGGCGCTGCTCAATCAGGCCTCCAAATTCCATTTTATGGTGTGAACGAGAACCTCACGACCGCGGCGGGTCTAGTCAAGTGGCTTGCTTCGCTTTTGCGTATTATTGATTGAAAATCGCGACCGTTCGCCCTATCTAGCTCCCGCCGTGAGGCAGGAGCCCTGTAGTGTAATTGGCAACACACCTGATTTTGGTTCAGTATTTCTAGGTTCGAGTCCTAGCAGGGCTGCCACTCTTTCTCTGGGTGCGAACGTGCCAAAAAGCCTGTTTTTATAGGTTGCTGTTGTCCGTATTCGTCCAAACAGCGGCATCAGAGAACCGCTCGTTGACCAGCTCGTTTACACTTAAGTGTTAAACGAGCGAACTCGAAGGACGAACCATGAGAAAGACTACGCCGAAAAATGCAAAGTCGGGGTCCAAGCTGATTGGTGAGAATTGAACCGCCGTTCAGAATGGGCATCGAGGATTAGAGTGCGCTGGGGAACGTTCTGGAAGGGCAAGGCGTCAGGGCGCCCGTGTTGCGACCAGGCGGTAATAGCCGGCTGGCTCGGGGTTTTTATGCAGGAATGTTTCCTGGCGGGGCCGGGGAACCTGCGCGATGACGGTGAGGACGGACCACTTGATGCCATCGGCGCTGTGTTCGACACTGTAACGTATGCCGGGTCGGGCAAGGAATTCGAGTTTGAAGCCCTCTTCCTCTTGTCGGAAGGAGCTTATCGAAAGAAAGCTTGCAGGGTCATTGGGATCCGTGTCGGCGATGAATTCGTGCAGGTTGCTGCGTCGATCCCCATCCGCATCATCCACCGCATCGAGAGGGTTGACAGGGTTGAGGCCATGCTCCGCCTCCCAGTGGTCTGTCATGCGGTCCCCATCCTGATCCTGATCGGGCTCGAGTTCATTGGGGGTGCCAGGTGACCGGAATGGCAGGGGTCCGGTATTGGGATCCCCATCGGGGATTCGGCCAAAGGCCTGCCCTTCTGCGGAAGGGCCCCAGGTGATTTCGTCCAGGATCGTGTTTCCGGAAGAATTATAAAGGCGCAGCGTCTCGCCCATCGCATCGAGGCTGAAGGGAAGATGCCCCGCGCCCGTGTTTCCGTCAGCGAACAGGACGAGGTAGCCCCGTGGCGCGATGTAGGAGAGTTCGGGAAAGCTATACTTGGAGAGCCCGGTGATTGAGAGGTCGTCGGTAAGGCGGAGGGAAAAGATTGGGACGGGGCGGATCGAGGCATTAAACAGTTCGACATAATCGCCGGGTTCTCCGGAGCTGTT
>CAWWCX010000356.1:0-4547 GCA_963935445.1 uncultured Roseibacillus sp. | reverse complement strand
TCTAGTACGGTCTCGTGGGCTCGGAGATGTGTATAAGAGACAGGTTTCGGGCTCCGGCTCAACCGCAGCAGTTCCGGGCTCGGGTTGTTCTGGAGGGGACTGCGGGGGCGCAGGAATTTCTCCTTCCTCCTGGAGGACTGCCAAAGTAGCGCCAATTGCGGCCTTGCCCCCTTCAGCGATCAGGATTTCGGAGAGAACGCCCTCATCGAAGGCCTCCATGGCCATGGTCGCCTTATCGGTCTCAATTTCGGCAATTTCATCACCGATTTCCACTTGGTCGCCAACCTTCTTGAGCCAGCGCACCACGGTTCCCTCGGTCATCGTGTCCGAGAGCTTGGGCATTTCAATATGCGTAGGCATGACTGGAGGGGTGTGGAAGGAGTTGGGGGTAAAGGCGAGGTGCGGTCAATACCGTGGGAATAAACTTTTTCAAGATCAACGCCACTCTTTCGTGTTCAGGCGGCAGGATCGGGGCCTCATAAACAAGAAGGGCCCTCCTGTGAGGGAGAGCCCGTCTCAAAATGATGGGAACAACTGCTCAGTTCTCGTCGGCAGCAAGGACTTTCATCGTCGGGATCAGCCCGATGTGGGGTTCGCCGCTGGAACCTTGGGCGGTCGCCCGCCGCAGCACATGGCTGCTGGCGACGTCACCGCAGTCATCCTCAATACAATACCACGAGCCGGAAGGCGCGCATCGAACAGGCTTACGCACGATTTTCACTACGGGGCGCCGCACCTTGACCGTGCCACCCTTGCCGCCCTTGGAGCCGGGCTCGGCATAAACTTCTTCTTCAATCCACTCTACTTCCTCAATTTCGACATACTTCTTGGTCCCGCAGGAGCTTCCTTTGACACAGCTTAGGTTCGCACAGGGCAGGCCGCAGCAGGAGGAGAAGAGGAGGGCGAGCAGCAGGAGCGCCGGAATGAAGACCAGTTTTTTCATAGACAGTAGGGATGCTAAGGTTGAGAGGCGGCGATACAAACAGATTTGCCGGGGCCTTGTCCAGCCTCCAAGTAGGGCATTGATTATTGGGGTATTCTAAGCTCCGCGGCACCTGAGGGAGCCCGTGGACAACTTTCAGGCGATCGTGAGCACCTGCTCGACCACGCGCCGGGCATTGGGCAGCTGCTCATCCTCGATGTGGGGCGAGTAAATCGCGGGCGCATCGAGGCTGCAGACCCGCTTCACGGGAGCGTCCAGGTGATCAAACGCATGCTCCTGGATCAAGGCGGCTATCTGGGCAGAGACTCCATTGAACGGCTTTGACTCATCCACCAGCACGGCTCTGTTCGTCTTGATCACAGAAGTGAGAATCGCTTCCTGGTCAAGGGGTCGGATGGAGCGAAGATCGAGGACCTCTGCCGAAATATTGTGATCGCCTGCAAGGGTCTCCGCCGCTTCAAGGGCAACGAGAACTGAGCGCCCGTGGGCAATCAGCGTCAGATCACTCCCCTCTCTCTTGAGATCCGCTTTGCCCAGGGGAACGAGATGGTCTCCCGCCGCCGGCTCGGGGACGGGGCCGGGGTTGCCATAGAGTTTTGTGTTCTCCATCACAAACACGGGATCGTTATCCCGGATGGCAGCCTTCATGAGACCCTTCGCATCAGCGGGAGTGGCCGGCGCGCACACCTTCAGGCCGGGAAAGGCAGCAAAGAGCCCCTCGGGGCAATGAGAGTGCGTGGCTCCAACATTGGTTCCCCCGTTGGCGGGTCCACGCACGACGATGGGAACATTGATGAGCCCGCCCGCCATGTAGCGCACACAGCCGGCGTTGTTTACAAGCTGATCAAAAGCCACTGAGTGGAAGGACCAGAACATGAGCTCCATGACGGGGCGCAGCCCGAGCATCGATGCACCCACTCCCATCCCGATAAAGCCCGCTTCCGAGATCGGGGTGTCCACGACCCGCTTGGAGCCCCACTTGTCCCAAAGGCCCTCGGTTACCTTGTAGGCCCCGTTGTACTCCGCGACTTCTTCGCCCATTATTACCACGTTCTCGTCGCGGCCGAGCTCCTCGTCCAGAGCCTCGCGCAAGGCATGGCGGTAAAGAATTTCTCTCATTGGTCGAAGCTGGTCGTCAGTCGTTGAAGAAGTGGCGACCGGTGTTGCCGGACTCGGTATCTTCGTCCACCTCCCAGTAGACGTCGTGGAGGACATCTTCGATCTTGGGAGCCGGGGCGTTGTCCGCGAATTTGATGGCGGCAGCCGTTTCTTTCGTGGCCTCTTTCTCGATCGCCTTGGCTTCCTCTGCAGTAAGGAGGCCCTCCTCAATCAGCCTCCGCTCCCAGAGCCGGATGGGATCATGGTAGGTCTTGTAACGCTCGATTTCATCCGGTGTCCGATACTTGTCCGCATTCGCGTCCGCAACGGAATGACCGTAGTAGCGATACGTCTGGATCTCGAGCAAGCTCGGGCGGTGCTCCTTCCTTGCCCTCTCCATCGCGATATGGGCCTTGGCTCGAATTTCATAGAGGTCCTCCCCGTTGATGAGGTCCCAGGCCATGTTGTAGGCCTCCGCCCGCTGGGCCAGGCAGTCCCGGTAGGCGCTTGAGCGCAACTGGGAAGTTCCCATCGAGTATCCGTTGTTCTCAATGATGTAGACGACCGGGATCTCGAATAGCGAAGCGAGGTTGAGCGACTCATGAAAGGCTCCCTGATTGATGGCGCCATCACCGAGGAAGCACAATGCGCAGCCCGGCAGCCCCTTGTATTTCAGGCCGTATCCAAGGCCCAGCCCGAGCGGGGTCTGTCCCGCCACGATCCCATGGCCGCCCCAGAAATTCTTATCAGGAGCAAAGAAATGCATCGACCCCCCTTTCCCCTTCGAGCAACCGCTGGCCTTTCCGAACAGTTCAGCCATGCACTCGTCCATCCCCATTCCCACGGCCAGGGCGTGCCCGTGATCGCGATAGGCGGTGATGATGTGATCGTGTGCCCCCATCAGGGATACCGTTCCGACCGCCACGGATTCCTGCCCGATGTAAAGATGCAGAAAACCGCCCATCTTGTCCTTCTGGTACTGGCCGAGGGCGAGGTGTTCGAAACGCCGGATTCGCACCATCGAGCGGTAGAAGCCGATTTTGTCCTCCGCGCTCAGGCTACGGTTCACCGGAGAGCTGGAGAAGTCCATCACGGCGAAGGGGGGATCGGCGGAAGGGTCCTGCATGAATTGAGAGTCTAGGCGTGAATACCCGGCGCGGCGACTGCGAGCAAGGCCGAAGCGGACTGATTCCTCTGCACTGCGCCCCGGCATCAACGCCGCACCCGCACGGGCACAAGCTCACCCGCCGGGGAGTGATGGCGGGACCACTGTCTCTGGCCCAGAAGGAAGAGCCCTGCAAACAGAAGGCCCGCTGTCACGGAGCCCCGCAGAAAGGCCCAGGCCGGGGGAAAGGGCCCCGGGATCCCGACCGTCTGGGCCTGTAAAAATCCTGCCCACGTCTTGGAATACTGTGGGCTCAGCAACCATGATCCGGAGTTCGTCACGACATAGAAGAGAACCGCAGCGCCCACGGACCCGCCCAGAAGGGCCAACCCGCCACGGCCCCGAAGCAGGAGCCCCGCACCTGTGGCGGCGCCAAAGCCGGCCACCACGATCAAGATCTGCCAGCTCCATGCGTAGCCAAAGAGCGTGTTGATCAGCGCATAGGATACCAACCATGCCACTGTCGGCAGCCAGAGCCACCGTCCTCCCATGCATGCCGCGACACAGAAAAAGACCGCCGGCAGCGGATTGAAGCCCGGAAAACTCTGCTGCAACCGGGTGGCCGTGAGGCTGAAGCCCACCAGAACCAGGATCAGGCCAAGCAGAAGGAGAAGTCGCTGCAGGTGCTTCACGCCCCCCTGCTACACCCGGAAACCTTTCCCTGCACGTAAAAACACTGCGCGCCGCCGCGCAACACTGCCTTCTCGGAGGCCCGGGCCCTAGCGCGGCAGGCCCCCTTGGTTCCTGGTGGCAGTGGGAGAATTCGGCCGCGAAGTTGTCGCCCCGGTCTTGGGATGCGGTTTTACAACAATCGCATGCTGGTCATAGCGCGCGCTCGCCCGGGCGTGGTCGAGGCAATACTGGAGGGCCACGGAGGCCGGAATATTGGAAAGCTGCAGGGAGAATGTTCGCTCGCCCAGGATATTGGCGGAATCCTGGACGATGAAGTTCGGGGCGAATTCTTCCTTGGTCGCTTTCAGAACCAGGGCATCGAGAGTGTCCAAGGCCTCCCGGAGGCTCAGATCCTCAAACTCCACCTTGGCCAAGAGGATCTTCTGGAGCTGTAACTTACGCTTTTTTGCTCCGATGGCCGGCGCATTGAGCTTCAGCTGGTGCAGTTGAAATCTTGCATTTGCGTTCCGGGGCTGGAGCCTGAGAACCTCGCGGAAGCAGGACTCGGCCGTAGCGGCCTCCCCCGCTTTCACTGCGGTGAGTCCTTTCTGATACAGGGCGGCGGCCCTGGCCTGGGCACTCTGTTGGGCGGTCGCGATGGGAGGCCATGCCAAGAGGGTCGCTGTGATCAGAAGAATGATGTATCTCATGATTGTTGGATCGTGTGGT
>CAWWCX010000355.1:0-4554 GCA_963935445.1 uncultured Roseibacillus sp. | reverse complement strand
TGGAGGCGGCGGGCGGATTCGAACCGCCGAATAACGGTTTTGCAAACCGTCGCCTTAGGCCACTTGGCTACGCCGCCGTCGCAAAGGAGCGTGCTAGGTACGCCCGTTGGCCTTGGCTGTCAACTGTCCAGTCTTCGGGGCCCACGGGAGGAGGTCAGGGTGAATACGTGTAGGAACTGACCGCCCTGTAGATGCGCGCGGTACCACCAGCTCCGGGAAAGCTGACTGTGACGGGGTGGGGGCCCTGCCTGCCTGCCTGGTCAAAGCCGGCGGCGACTGGATCAAAGTCGAACGTGATCCAGAACCGGTCCGGGGCGCCGGTGGCATCGATGCGGGAGGCTGCGGTCCCGGTCCCGTTGATGCTTTCGTCCCATGTCGCGGCGGCCCCGCCAACCGTGATGGCCCGCGGTCGGACGATGTTCCCGTTGTTGGTGTTGATCAGCGGCGGCACGTTCTGTCCCTGCTCGTTGGGGCTTTGCAGCTGGAAGGAGAGGGTGACCGAATGGTCCTGGCCGGGGAGGTCCCCAAAGCCGCCCCCAAGGGCCTGGTTTTTTGCGAGAAGGGCCTGGTAGGCTTCCTGTTGCCCGGCAGTGGGCCCGCCGGCCTGTCCGAGCAGTTCGTTCTGCTCATCGGGGTCGTTGAAAACGTTGTAGAGCTCGAAGGAGGGGGTGTCGAGGGAGTCGGCGGGGTCATCGAGGATGAGGAGCTTGAAGTCCCCTTCGCGAATCGCCCGGCCCGGGGCAGTGACTCCATTGCCGAAAATTTCACTGACCGCGTAGCCGCTGACCTGGCTCCCGGCGAGGGCGGGATAGAGATCGCGGCCGTCGATTATCGTGCCGGGAGGTGCGACCTGGGAAACATCGATCCCGGCGAGTGAGAGGATCGTCGGGTAGAGGTCGGCAACTTGGACAGGGTTGTCATTCGTTCCGCGGGCGGGCACGTCGGGGCCCGCGGCGACGAGGGTCACCCGGGTGCCGCCTTCGTAGAGGGTGCCCTTGCCGTGGCCATTGCTGAAGGGCGGCTGCAGGAGGTTGTTCGGGGTCCCGTTGTCCCCGACGAGCAGGACGTTGGTCTCGGCGAGGTCGACGTCCCGGAGCAATCGCCCGATTTCCGTATCGAGGGCTTCCAGCATCTGCTCGAAGCGATCCCGGTTACTGGCCGGGGGAGAGGTGCCAGCTGGAAGTAATCCGGACGGGGGGACGTGGATCGGAGTATGCGGGGCATGAAATCCAACCCAGCAGAACCATGGGGTTCCGGCTGGCTGGTCCCGGATGAAATCCAAGGCATCGTTCACCTGGTCGGTGGTCGCATAGGTGTCGGTGACCGGCGCAGTCGTGCCATCGGTGATCTTGTCCCACGCCCAGTAGTCGGTCAGGTTACCGGCTGTTCCGGCGAAGGCAGGCCATCCCCCGCGGGTCCGGGCTCCGTCCACGCCGCCGCCGAGGTGCCACTTGCCGATTGAGAACAACCCGTAGCCAGAGGCAGCAGCATCAAAGGCCTCGGGCAGGGTGAACTCCGTCTCGGGCAGGTTCGCTCCGGCGGGAGTCCCGATGCCATGGCGGAACGGGTGACGGCCGGTCAGGATAGTCGCGCGGGTGGGTGAACACGTGGCCTGGGCGTAGGCGTTGGTGAAGTGGAGCCCATTGGCAGCGAGGAACTGCAGGTTCGGCATGTCCGCCACACGGGGGTTTCCCGGGTTGTCGAGCGGGCTCCAGTCGATTCCCCAGTCGTCGAGGATGAGCAGGAGGATGTTATTGCCGCCGGGCGGGCCGAGTGTCAGGTCGACGTCAAAGCCATCATCGTCGAAGGGGGCGACATCGATGAGCCGGGAGCGGTAGAATTGCCGGGAATCCCGGGTCAGGGCCCCCGGGTCGAGAGCGGTGAGGCTGCGGTTCTCGATGCTGGCGGGGATGCTCTGCCAGCCCTCGAGGTCAACGGAGCGCTCCACGACGTAGCTTCCGCCATCCACGGTGCTCCACGTTATCGTGACATCCCCGCTCTGTTGGCCAGTCGTGATCGAGCGGTTCGCGAGTTTGCTTTCGGGGCCACCTTCAAAGACGACCTCCGCCCCGGCAGGAATGGCAGCAGCTGTGCCGGCAGTTGGATTACCGTAGTAGCTGGGGCCGATGTTGTAGGGGAACTTCGGGGTTCCATCGGGCTCGATGGAGACGAAGTACGCGTATGTCCCTTCCGGGAAATCAGGAGTCACACAGAATCTTCCGTTGTGCTCGTCGAGATCGAATCCGGCCCCGAGGGTCTGGCCCACGTCTCCCAGGTATTCGTAGTCCTCGATGTAATGACCGATCTCATACGGGCTGCCCGCCCCGGGGGTCACCCCGGGGCCGCGCAGGTCTTCTGTTCCTCCCGTGCCGTCGGGAAGGGTATACTCCGCGGTGTTCCCGGCCGAGGTAAAGCCCTGGAGACGGGCTGCGTGGGCGGGAAGCCGGGTCCGTTGGGTGATGGAGCGGGCGCGGTAGCCGGAGCGCATCCGCACGACCGGGCTGGCCGGGTTGTCCGGATCTGAGAATCCATAGGGGCCGTAGACGGGGTAGCCATCGCGCACCCAGCCGAGAATGGGGGAATGGTGACCGTTGAAGTTCTCGGTGTAACGATTCGTGGCAGGGTCGTAGTCCACACTGTCGCCCAGCAGGTGCCGCAGCCCGGGGGGATTGGCATGATAATGATGAGTCCCGCCTGCCTGATGGGCGTTGCCGCGGTCAAAGGTCACACCTTCATTGATGTAGGCGTCGCGGTTCCAGACGTCATCCCCGTTGACCCCGGCCCCGGAACGGGGCCGCTCGTCCTCTCCGGCCGAGGTGTCGTAAGAGAACGCATCGCGGGAGTCGAACATCGCAACCCCGTCGACGAAGAGTCCGATGCGCCCCAGCCCTGTCGGTCGTTTGCTGGTTGGAGGGTCCCCGGGATTGCGGGGAATCCGGTAGAGAAGGGCCCGGTTGGACGGCCAGTTCCCAAACAGGTTGGTGCGGGCCTCATTGGCATACCATGGGCCCATGACGTGTCCGGCGAGACCGCTGGCGCGGATGTAGACGTCGGTCGTCGTGACGGCCACTTCGCTCACCCCGGCGTAGGTGGGCAGTTCCTGTACGCCCTGGCCACGGTTCCAGGTTGTCGCGTAGTTGCCGGCCGCCTCATCCGCATCGGTTCCGTAGATGCGGGCATACTGGCCGGAGATGCCGATCTCCCAGCTTGTCACGAGAGGGTCTGCGTGACTGCTTCCCAAAGGTGAGAGAAGGGCGAGAAGGAGGGTAATGGATCGGGACACTCGTCCGGAGTTGTTTGAATTCTCAGGGTTCAGGGGCACCAAATCCGTGGCAGGACCACGGCCTGTGGGCGATGGATGCAACCCCACGGCGGGGGACTGGTTGCACAAGGTCTGGGGCACATCCCCCGGATGGGTTCCGAATGGGCGGGTGGGGCTGTTAAGTGGTGCAGTGACAACGGGGTGGCCCGGCAGGTGGGTGCGCGGGAGCGCTACCACGTCACCTTGCCGCCGAAGATGGCGTTGATGCCGGGTTGGTTCACGCCGGAGCCATGGATCCGGTAGTCCTGGTCGGTGATATTCTCGAGGGCGGCATTGAGCTCGAGGTAGTCAGTCACCTGAAAACCGCCGCGCAGGGAGGCCACGACGTAACCGGGGGTTCCACCCGGAGGAATGCGCTGGGTATCGCGCTTGTCGCGCGCGCTCAGCTGGTCCTGTTTGGCGGCGGCGGTGACGCGACCTTCAATCCACCAGCGTTCGTCCGGAGAGTCGTAGCGAAGGGCCACGCTGCCCGCAAGGGGGGAGAGGCGGCTCACGGCGGCGTTCGCAGTTGGCCCTCCGATGAAGGTGGGCGTGCTGGTCTCGCCATCCTGCCAGGTGAGGTGGCCGGAGAGCGTGAGGTTATCGAGGAGGCGGATGGCGGCTTCGAGTTCGATGCCGACAATGTCGGCCTCCTGGGAGTTGCTGGCGATCACGGTATTGCTCTCCGCGGCGGCCGGGACGCTGACTATGAGGTCCTCGACGACGGTGTAGAACGCTGCCGCATTCAGGCTCACGGTTTCGTTGCTGAAGCGGGAGCCCACCTCGAAGGTCCACGACTGTTCCGGCTCGAGATCGAGGGAGCCGAGCTGCTGCTGGCCGCTCCGGCTCGTGATGTTCCCACTGAGGTCGTGGGCGTTGGGAGTTCGGAATCCCTGGCTCGCTCCACCGTAGACGTTCAGCTCCGTACTGAGCTTGTAGAGCGCCCGTGCGTTGAAGACGATATCGCTCCATTGGTCACTGGCTGAAATGTCGGCCGTGGAGGCGGGGTCCCAGACTTTTCCGAGGGTGGCCTCGGAGCGGGTGAGACGAGCCCCGACCAAGGCCTCAAGCTGGTCGTTGACGGGGCGGCGGAACTGGGCGAAGGCCCCGAGGAGGCGGAAGGTGGAATCGTCGGCGACGGGGCGACGGCTCCGTGGGTCGCGTCCGGTCCGGGTGCCGACGGCATCGATCTCGTCCTGGTAGTAGTCTGCCCCGTAGACCAGGTTTCCACCGAGAAGTGCGCTCTCCAGGGT
>CAWWCX010000354.1:0-4557 GCA_963935445.1 uncultured Roseibacillus sp. | reverse complement strand
ATAGGCAGGCTCTTTGCTCACCTCGAGTCCGAGGGGCTGGCGGATAAAACCTTGATTCTGGTTACGAGTGACAACGGGCCCGAGGATTACCGAATGCAAAACAACGCAATCCCGGGAGCTGGAAGTCAGGGAAGATTTCGAGGACGGAAACGCAGCCTCTACGAGGGTGGTGTCCGCTTGCCCTGCATCGCACGGTGGCCCGACCAGATCCCGGCGGGGACGGTAGATAGGACTACGGTCATGAGCTCGCTGGACTGGTTGCCCACGGTCTGCGCTTTGATGGGAGAAGAGCTACCCCCCAACATTGATGGGGAAAACATGCTTGGAGCACTGAAGGGACAGCCCGTGGAGCGTGCCCGGCCATTGATCTGGGAGTTCCGAGCTGAGGCCTTGGGACCAGTCAACGATGCTCCGCGCTGGGCCACTCGTGCCGGGCATTGGAAAATGCTCTGGGAATCCGCCGACGTGAAGGAGGGTAGTCCTGAACGGCTGGAGCTATACGATCTGCAGGCTGATCCGGAGGAGCGCAATGACTTGGCGGGGACGCAGCCGGAAGTGGAGGAGGCCCTGCTGGCAGATATTCAATCCTTTGAAGCCTCCCTCGGGGGAAGAGCGGCCGTGGTCACGGTGCATCCCGTCCCGGAGCTCCTTCCGAGCAGCGGCGAATCGGCTCACCTGCGGGTGGAGGCGGAAGGCACCCCTGCGCCAACCTATCGTTGGTATCGTGATGGGGTTGCCCTCGAAGATGGGCCGCGCATCACCGGGGCTGGATCTCATTTGCTCGTTCTTGACCAGCTGACTCTGGAAGACACGGGAGAGTTTTATTGCCAAGTGATGAATGCCAACGGGGGGAGCATTACCAGAAGTAACTCGACCCGGATTTATGTGCAGGAGGCACCAACAGTGACGAGTAATCCCTCTCCGCGGTATGTGTGGGAGGGGGGAGTGGCCACCTTCTCCGTCGCGGTGAGAGGAAGTGGCCCGCTCAGCTACCAATGGTACCGGGGTGCGATTCCCTTGGAGGATGAGAATGGGGTAAGTGGAGCGGAGGAATCTACCTTGACCCTCACGGGCCTTAACGCCCCACTTGATGAGCGAGGGGCTGCAGGTTACTCCTGTCGGATCGAGAACCTGGCTGGTTTCGCGTATTCGCGAACGGCCTCACTCTTCGTATCCAGGGAGGGGGAAGAAACCTTCGATTCCTGGATCGCTTTGTACTCTGAAGATGAGATCCCCGAGGGCAGCTACTTGACGGACCGCGATGGCGATGGGTGGACAGACTTCCTCGAGTTTGCCGGGGTCTCGGACCCCACTGCGTTCCAGCGCCGGCCACGGTTTGCGGTAAGGGAGGATGAAGGTGGGCTGGAATTATCCTACGATCGCTGGCGGGGAGGGACGGAGATGGGTTTCGGCAGTTATGAGACGCCATCGCTCAGCTACGACGTGGAAGTGTGGGAACAGGATCAATGGGTTCCGCTCCTGGAACTGCTCATGCTGGATCGCAGGGAGGTGAATGCGGAGGGCAGTGGAGAGCGGGTCTACTATCGCAGCAATCTCCCGGCTGATCGGCGTTCGCTGCTGTTCCGGCTCCGGGTGACGCAAAAATAGGGTTTGGCTTGTCAGGGGAGGGACTCATGGGATTTGCTGCCCGGAGCAATTATGAAAAGCCGTCTGTTCACTCCTGGTTCCGTCCTCGCCTTTGCCGTCGCATCCTTCCTCCCGGGGAACCTGCCCGCCGAGGAGTTTCACGAGACTCTTACTGACACGTCGACCAACACCTGGGTGGAGAGCTTTTCCATCGACGGTGGTCCGACCAAGTCGGGGAACTTAGCCTGGTCGGTGCGCAAGTACACCCTGCGTGGAGGAAAGCAGGATGGAGTGGACGTAGTCGAAGTCAACAATGGCAGGCTGCGCTTCACGGTCGTTCCCACTCGTGGAATGAATGTGCATGAACTCTACTGCGGGGATATCAGGCTGGGATGGAACTCCCCGGTCACTGAGCTCGTCAACCCGCTTTTCATCAATCCGGCTGACAGAGGCGGTCTTGGCTGGCTGGACGGGTTCAACGAGTGGATGACACGCTGTGGGTACGAGTTTGCGGGGCATCCGGGTGAGGACGATGGTCGTCTGCTCAGCCTGCACGGCAAGGCCTCCAACCTGCCGGCCTCCAAGGTCGAGGTCTTTCTCAAGGGCAACCGGCTTCACGTGAGGGGCCGGGTGGAAGAAAAAATGTTCAAGTTCGTGAACCTGGAAATGGTGACCGACATTTCTACCGAGCTCGGGAGTACATCGGTGTGCTTTGACGATACCCTGACGAATCTTGGATCCAACCCCCAGGAGTTTGAAATCATCTACCACGCCAACTACGGGGAGCCTCTTCTTGAGAAGGGTTCACGCTTCCTTGCACCCATCAAGAGCGTGACGCCCTTTGACGAGCGGGCGGCCGGGGAGATGAAGGATCTCCATGTCTATTACGCACCTACCAAGGACTACGGGGAGACAGTCTACTGCATGGAACTCAATGCCGGAGCGGACGGTCGGACGACAGTGATGCTGCACAATTCCGACAGCTCCCGCGGGGTGGCGATGTCCTACAACGTGGACAGCTTGCCATTCTTTACCCTCTGGAAGAACACCGACGTGGGCGAGAAGGGCTATGTGACAGGCCTGGAGCCCGGCTCGGGCTATCCCTACAATCGTTCAGTGGAACGTGAACGAGGCCGCCTGACGAAGATCCCGGCAGGCAAGGCGAAAAAGTTTCTGGTGGAGGTGGATGTCCTGACTGATGAGGCAGCGGTGCAGAAGACCGCGACGGCGATCGGGAAGATCCAAGGCGGGAGGAAGACCACTGTGAACGACAAGCCGGAGGAGTAAGAAGGCTCGGGGGCTGCGCGTGGCCTCTTTCCCGTCGGGAGCCCTCGATGGCTGCGCGTGTGGTTGGGGCGCTTCGTTCTGAGTCTGACCCTTTTGGGGGGGAATGCGAAGTGTGGTCTACCCTGCTCCGGCTCCCTGCTGACTGGAGCAGCTAATGGCTCGAAATGGCTCCAAGTTCCCTTTTTTCATGGGTTTTTCCCATCAAATGGACGGAGTAAATTCTTGCCTCGACGGCAGCGGGAGAGAATACTTCGTGCATACAGAGATTTTGCTGGCGCTGAGCAGCTGTCTCGTATGTATAATGCGAATACGCTGATCCATGAATACGCATGCTGTTATGAAAAACATTTCGCGAAAAGGGCGCAAGGGCTTCTCCCTGATCACGACCGTCACGATCCTGGTGCTTCTCTCCCTGATCGCGGTCGGTCTCCTGTCCTTGTCGGCCGTCACGGTCCGAAGCAGTACGGCGGAGTTGGCCCAACTGGAAGCCCGGGCGAACGCGCGCCTCGCCCTGATGGTCGCGATTGGCGAACTGCAAATGAACCTGGGACCGGACCAGAGGGTTTCGGCAGAAGCGGGAATTCTGGATGAGGACCCTGACCCGCTGGGAGCGGAGGGAATCCAGGGCGTGAAACATCCCCACTGGGTGGGTGTGTGGACTACCGAGTGGGTTCCTCCCGGGAGTGACGGCGAAAACAAGTCTCCCTGGGTTCGTAGTGATGAGGAAGGGGGCCTGAGTGATCAGCGCTTTACCGGGGCAGCGGGTAAAACCTTTGACCGGGAGCGGGACGTTCTCAGTTATCTGGTCAGTGGAAATGAAGGTGGTCGGGCTGAGCTTGGCGTGGACCTCATTGAGGCCCTGGCATGGAACGGGGAGGATCAGGTAGAGTTGGTTGCTGATGGAACGGTAAGCACGACGGAGGAGTATGTGGTCGCCCCGCGGGTGGCCACCAGAGATGATTACGGCCGAGAAACCGGAGGCTACGCATACTGGATCGGAGATCTCGGGGTGCGGGCGAACGTGGGACTTGTGGATGCCTACGCCCTGGACGATCCGGCTCGGGGTCAGAATGCAGATGGAATGGAGCGCATTCTCAATGCGCAGGACACCTCTGCCAAGGAACTGGATGGGATCAATGACGACCTCGATCATGCGGATGTGCGCAAGTTGGTTTCCCGCAAGACCGTCGAACTGACGGACGGCCCGCCAAGCCGGGAGAACGCCCTGAGGAAGAAGAAGGCTTTCCACCACATGACCACGCAGTCGAAGTCGGTCCTCTGCAATGTGCGGCAAGGTGGCCTCCTGCGGGATCTCACGGCCTATATCCACAGCCGGGGAACGATCCGTGGGCTTCAGGCGGACGGGCGAACGGTCTCCCAGGGGATCGATGATCTCGACAACATGATCGGTCCGGCCAACGCCAGCATGGCGGACGAACAGGGAACGACCTGGGGAGAGACCAAGTATCGCGATATCGCGCCCACCTTCGCCCTGGTGCGAAACTGGGCCCAGGCGGCCCGGCGCACTGCTTATGATGACCGCGAAGCAACCATGGTCGATCCAGCGCCTCCCAGCCGGGAGGATATCGCCAAGGGCACCCTGCGGGGGATGAACGATGGAGTGAACGTGTATGATGGCGGCAATCTGCGCCCGGCCTCCTTTCTCCCCTTCATCCAGCCCAA
>CAWWCX010000353.1:0-4583 GCA_963935445.1 uncultured Roseibacillus sp. | reverse complement strand
TCTCGACTCGCCCCCCCGGGGCATCCACCTCACTCAGCCACAGGCCCTCGAGATCGGAATCGACGGTCCAGGATTCCGATTCGGTCGCCTCCTCCCCGGACTGCCAGGCGCCTACCGAGTTCTTCCCGATCACCTCCACCGAATTGACACCACCGAGCCCCGCAAGCAGGAGGGCCTCGCCTACCGGGGTCTCCTCGCTCCACGCCCCGCCATTCAGGCGATAGCGATACTGCACGATATCCGGCCCCCCCACACGCAAACTTGCTTCGGACCGTGATGTGACCGCCCATGGCTCGCCCGAGATCGAAGCGCCTTCCGGCACGGCAAACCCCCGGTCCAGCCCATTGGGCCCGGTTCCGATTGCCGGAGATCCCTCCCGCAGCGAGTAGTCCCCGCCTGCCGGGTTCACAAATCCGGGATCTGCCGCGAAATTCTCTTCCCCGCGCCCATGAAAGGCGCGGTCGATCACACACCGATGCACCGTCAACTCGGTCTCCTCCTCGAGATACTTGAAGAGACGGCGATTGTCCCAGAAAATGTTCCCGTCCAGGACGGCACCTTTTCCAGGGCCTAACACCCGCGTGCCCCCTTCTTCGTTGAACTGGATGACCGCCTCCTCCATGCCGACGAAGGTATTGTTCACCGCAGTGAGGAACGCCTCCTCCTTGAGAAGGACCGCATGATCACAATTGAGAAAAAGATTCCGGACCAATGTCACCCGCGTCCTGTTGGGCGCACCGCTCTGGGGCAGGCCAGTCGCAATCGCGTTCGAGGTAGTAGCCCGCCCATTGGTGGAACCCTTCCGGAAGTTCATGAACACGTTTCCGGAGACGAAGGCATCCGTGCCATCGAGATCCAGTCCGTCGTCGTCTCCTCCCTCAAAGACATTATCGATGATCTGCAGGATCGGCCCGGGCGCCTCCGCCCCGGAGAAATCGAGGACATCTCCGCCATTCGAGGCCTTGCCGAAGACATTCCTCCGGAGGATGAGATAACCCGGTGCCACCAGGTTTTCTCCATGAATCACCTCCCCGCTCGAGATCCCCGGGATCTCAGAGTCCTCGATGAGGACCGCAGGTTCGTCCATCTCGATCATGGTCTCTTCCGTGGTGGGCCAGGACCCAAAACTGATTGTCAATCGCGAGCGCTCCACCGTGATCGATTCGTCGCGATCATCTCCATGCTCCATCGTGAAGTGCCGGAGCCGGTTGTCCTCGTAGGTGTCCACAAAACGGAAACCGTCCCATTCATGATCCTCCGCAGCCGGCCGGCTGAAGACAATCGGCTCGGCCTCCGTTCCCTCCGCCACCAACCTTCCACCCTCCACAACGAGGCCGCTACCCTCCGCGAATTCAACTCTCACTCCCGCTTCAATCAACAGGGTAGCGCCTGCCGGCACAGTGACCGTGGAGCCCACCATCCATGGACTCTCCGCTGCGCCCAGGGTCACGTTGCCGGTCAGAGTTCCACTGATCGCACCCTGCCCCCACGAGGTCAGGGCCAGACCCCAGCTGAACCCCAAGACCCAAACCATGGTGAACTGCAGAATCCTCACGGCCTCCAGCGTAATCACCCCCATCCAATTCGCAAGAGGGACGGGGAGCAGGCTACGCCAAAGTGGTTACCGCGGCAGCACCCTCTCCTCCGGTGTCTCCCCGTCCGGTTTCACCGGGAACCCTTCCTGCCCGGGGGACGGGTCCGTGCATTCTCTTGTCTTCATCCTCCCCCGGTTCAAGACTATCCCGTGCTCCGCCCCACCGCCGTGCTGCTCCTGCTCTCCCTGCCACTCCCGGCCCAGGAGACTCGCGAACGCCAGCCCGGTCCCTGGCCGCGCGAATTCAAGGCGGCGCCCACCCGTTTTCAGGTTGCCCGGGACCAGCGCACCGGCGCGCAGATTGTTTCCACGAGACACTTCCGCATGGTCTCTGAAACCAGAATTGTCCACGCCCAGTTCTCCCGCTTCGCCAAGGTGATGGAGTCCGTTCCTGAACTGATCCGCACACACCCCATGCCTCTTTGGGCTCCGCGCCGGCAGGGCCGCATCGACATCCTCCTGTGCAAGGACGGGGAGAGCTTCGGGCGGGCCGGCGGCAACTCAGGCGCGGTCGGGTGGTGGGACGGGCGTCGCAACCGGGCACTCATCCGGGCCGATTACTTCCTCGCCCCGCCCCGCCCTGAAAACTCCCGGCTGCAACCACGACCGGATCAGGATCTCCTCGTCCACGAGCTCGTTCACATGAGTATGGACGGAATCCTCCCTCGACTCCCCCCCTGGTTTTCAGAAGGCGTGGCAGAGTACTTCGCCGTCTGCCACCAGGGAGATGGCTGGTATCTCTTCCGTGATCTGGAAAGCCTCCTTCGCGACCACCTCCGCTGGGCAGTCAGCAGAAACAAGGTCGGTGAGAAATATCACCTCGTCCCGGTCAGAACCATCCTGGGGCTTGATCACCCGGGCTGGCTCAAGACCGCGCAAACCCAGTTCGAGGGCAATGCCTACCGCCCGTATGCCACGGCACTGCTTCTCGCCCACTATCACTTCCACGGGGGCGCAACCCGCCGCAGACAGGTCACCACTCATCTGCAAAAACTCCACAAGCTCTCCCCCCGAAGTCCCACTCCTGCCTTTCCCACCGAAAACGCCGCCGTCATCGAGACGCGCCTCGTAAAATACTGGGCTTCACGCGGCCTCCAGCTGGCGTTTACGCAATAGCCTCCGGCAAATCCTCCGCCTGCGCCCGGGATCATGGCGGCCTCCGTGCCTCTCACTTCCCCCGGAGCTCGGCCGCCTTTACCGTGTTGCTCATCAGCATTGCGATCGTCATCCGCCCCACTCCGCCGGGGACCGGGGTAATCGCGCCGCACCTGGCCGCTACCTCGTCGAAGGCCACGTCGCCCACCAGGCGGTAACCGCTTTTCCTGCCCGGATCCTCCACGCGGTTCACGCCGACGTCGATGACCACGGCTCCCTCCTTGACGAAATCCGCGGTCACAAACTCCGGCTGCCCGATCGCAGCCACCAGGATATCAGCTTCCCGGCACACCTCCGCAAGGTCTTTCGTCCGGGAATGGGCCACCGTGACAGTCGCATCCAGCCCCTTGTTCATGAGAAGACTGGCGAGAGGCTTGCCTACCAGCATACTTCGGCCGATCACGACCGCCCGGGCACCTGCCGTCTCAATTCCAGCGTTTTGCAGAATCCGGACACACCCCTGAGGCGTGCACGGAACAAATCCCGATTCGTCACCGACGACCAGCTTCCCCACATTGATGGGGTGGAAGCCGTCCACATCCTTGCCGGGGTCAATGAGGTCGATGATTTCACTTTCATTGATCTGGGGAGGCGGGGGCGACTGCACCAGAATCCCATGGATGCTCTCGTCCGCATTGAGATCACGGACTACCTGCAGCACCTGCTCCTGCGTGGCTTCCGCTGGCAACTCGATCTTGCGGGAGTGGATACCCAGATCCCCGCAGGTCCTGACCTTGGAATTCACGTAAACGTGAGAGGCCGGATCGTCCCCCACGATGACCACTGCCAGTCCCGGCGTGATCCCGGCAGCCTGCAGGGCCTCCACCTTTTCCCTGCACTCGGACAGGACTTCAGCGGCTATTTCTTTTCCGTTTAGAATGGTCATGAGTTGGCAAATCGAGATCGTCCACGCCCGCGCGCATCATGCATTCAACCTCCACGCGCTTCGTTTCAAAGGCATCGTCATCGAGCTCCCGCGGAACTTCAAGAAGCTCGTCAAAAATGATGGTTATCCTGCTGAAGGGAAGCGGCAGGGCAAAGCGGTCCCAGGTCTTGAACCGAATGGCACGCCCGAAGTGCACGTGAATGCCCAGAATCGGTGCCCGGGTCACCTGGGCCAGCTTTACCAGTCCCGGATGCAGCCGGTAACGCGGACCACGGGGGCCGTCGGGGGTGATTCCCACATCCCGACCGCTTCGCACCACACCTACCAACTCTTTCAGAGCCCGGGAACCCCGCCGGGAACTTGACCCCCGCACCGCCTCAAGCCCAACCGTCCTCGCGAACGAGGCCAAGGCGGCTCCATCATGACTCGGGCTGGTGAGAACGGAACCCCGGCGCCAGGGGCAGAACCGTTTACGGGACATGATGACCGCCAGAATACGACTATGCCAGACGCACCAGATGACCGGATACGGGTGACTGGACCGGTCAGTGAACCCGCACCGATCCTCCACCCGCATACGAAGCGTGCAGGAAAGCAGTCGCACGAACCATCCCGCCAGAATACCGAGGGTCCGCATCTTCCAGCTCGTCCGGATCTCGTGCTTCTTCGCTTCGTGGCCCATTTCTCAGAGAGTGTCGCCGCCCCGGGGCTCCGCTCCCTGGGGGAGGGCCCGTTTATCCACGCTGGTGAAATACATCTTCCTCGCCGGGGATATTGAAAGGACTGCGCTGCCCAGTGACAAGCCCCATCCCCGAGCTAGCGGGTAAGCAGGATTCCTGCCAGAGCCACTGCAAAAGAATCAAGGCGAGGGCCACCCGCAGGAAATGACGCTGGCCGGGGACGCCGCGGCACCCTTCATCCCCGCAGGGGTATTCTGTGAGCAAAGGC
>CAWWCX010000352.1:0-4596 GCA_963935445.1 uncultured Roseibacillus sp. | reverse complement strand
CACACTGCATATCGTCGGCAGCGTCAGATGTGTATAAGAGACAGGAGTTGGAAGGGGCGGGGGAAGCTGAAGAAGCAGCCTTGGAAGAGGGCGATTTCGCTTCGGAGGAGGAGGCAGCGGAGGCTTTCTGGTTGGCCATTGGCTTAGGTTTAGCAGCAACAGTACTCATGACAATTTCGATTTGGTATGAGGAGACCTTAGCGGATCGCTTCAGGGTGGGCAACCTTTTTTATGTTCTTGTGAACACTTGTTCGTTTGGACTGTTCAGGCACTGGAAAACAAGGGGTCGTTCGCAGGCAAAGAACTCCCTCCCACCTTCCTGAACACCCCTGCCTGCTCCCTCGCCGCTGAAAAGTCCGTCTGCCAGTCCGTAGCCGCCTGTGCGGCAGAAAATCCAAGAGCCCCCGGGAAAAAAAGAATCAAAGTTTGCATCGCGATCTACCAAGCGACGCTGCGGCAGCGCTCCGGGCCCCATCCAGAGAAACAAGGGCCCTTCCCCCGATTCGAAGCCGGAATCCTCGACCAACTCTATCGCTCCTTTCAATGCGCGGATTGTGACTATCGATGCAACGGGGCAGCCATCCTCTGCTAGCTTTTCCGAGAGTGGAACTCCATCCTGCCATTTCCCATGAGCGCCCCCGGAAACCCTTTGTGGCGGGTGGGGCCCCGGCAATGGGCGTTCCGCTTATCGAACCAGAAGGAGACAGGCTGGAATTGTTCGACAAGATGCCAGGTTTCGGAGAGGAATCGGACCCGAAGAGGGGACCAGTTTCGTCAACGAGTGCACACAGCACCGCCCGCACCCGGTCCTCAGACGCGAACATCCAATTCGTCACCCAGTCGCGTGAAGACTCTCCTCCACTACCCAGCACGGTATGTGCGCTCCTGGAACCATCTGATCCTCCGTATTCCCCTGGCCCTGTTTCCGATCCTCATGACCGCCTGCAGCCAATCCCCAACCCAGACGTCTGAGCGCCCGCTGGAAATCGCAGCCAAGGCCGTCGAACTCCCCCGGGGCAAAGTCGTCCTCGTGCATGGCATCTTCGATACCCGCATCACCCTGCGTCCCCTTCGCAAGGCAATCACGGACGGAGGATACGAATGCCTCGTCCCCTCACTCAGGCCCGTCGACGGACGCAAGGGCCTGGAGCCCATGGCCCGACAGCTTGGCAAGGTCATTGATGCCGAGTGGCAGAAGGGCGAGAGGTTCTCCATCGTGGCCTTCAGCATGGGCGGCCTCATCTCCCGCTACTATCTGCAGGAACTCGGTGGCGCCGCGCGCTGCCAGGGACTCTACACCATTGCCACCCCGCACAACGGCACCTACATGGCCTACCTGTACCCGGGCCAGGGGACCAGGCAGATGCGCCCGGAGAGTCCCTTTCTGGCCGGCCTTCAAAAGGGCGAGCGCATCTACACCGAGCTCGATATTCCCACCACCTCCTACCAAAACCCCCTCGACGTCGTGATGCTTCCGATCAGGAGCCCTGAATGGAAGCAGGCCGACAATGTCCGGCTCTGGTCCGCAATCCATCCGTCCCTCCTCTGGGAAAAGGACCTCCACGCCGACCTCCTCCGGCGTCTGGGGGAGAACGCCGACTGAGGGAGCGCTCCCTACCCACCCGCGTAGGCGTTCCGCACTTCCTCCCCGATAATCCGAAAGCCCTCCCTCACGGTCTCTTCGGGCATCGTGAACGAGATTCGCAGGCACTCGTTGCGATGCGCCCAGCTCTCATCTTCCAGGCCATAAAAAAAGTAGTTTCCAGACACTACCAGGACATCCCGGGCCTTGAGGCGCTCATAGAGTTCCCCCGCACTGATCGGCAGGTCCTCAAACCAAAGCCAGAGGAACAGCGCACCCTCCCGCTTGTGAACTCGCCAGGGGAGAGAGGGGTCGAAATATTCCTCCACGAGGGCGCGGGCCTGCTCGGAGCGCGCGCGGTAGAACGTCTGGATGACCTCGTTGCTCAGACGCAGGATCTCCCCGTTGTCCAGGAGCGGCTGCATGATGGCCTGACCCGCGTTGGTATTGGCCAACCCAACGATCGAGGTCACGGACTGCATCCAGCGAATGACTTCCTCCCGCGCAATAACGATCCCTGTCCGCGTCCCCGGTAAACCCACCTTGGAGAGGCTCTGGGTCAGAATAATGTTCTCGTTCCAGATGGGCGCCGCCTCGGAGAAAATGATGTTGGGAAAGGGCGCTCCGTAGGCATTATCGATGATCAGAGGAATCCCGTTCTCCGTCGCCAGTTGAGCAAGATGCCGGACTTCGCTGTCCGTGAGAACGTTTCCGGTCGGATTGGTCGGCCTCGAGACACAGAGGGCCGCCACTTCCTCGTCAATCTCGAGGTGCTCAAAATCAACCCGGTACTTGAACTCATGATCACCAATCAACTCCAGACGGGGCTTGGCCGCTCGAAAGAGCGGTCCCCCGGTCGACTGATTGGCATACCCGATGTATTCAGGCACGATCGGCAGGAGGATCTTCCTGCGCCGTCCATCCGGAAAGCGGCCGGCCAGGGAATTGAACAGGAAGAAGAACGCCGTCTGCCCTCCCGCCGTCACCGCTACGTTCTCCCCTCCGAGGTCCCAGCCAAACTCGCGCCTGAAGAGCGCCGCCAGCGAATCCCGAAATCGTTTGTTCCCGGCCGGGCCCTCGTAGTCGCCCAGCATGCGCTCGAGCTCCCCTCTCGAGGCCATGATCTCTTCCATGCGCAGGCGCCACACCGCATCGATCTCAGGGATATGAGCGGGTTGTCCTCCCCCTAGCATGCGCATGCGCTCTCCCCCGGCCGCCAAAGCTTCTCCCAGATCTTCCATCAGCTCCCCGATTCCGCTTCCGGTGCACAGACCTTGGCCGAATTCTGACAGTTCCCACGACATTGCTCCTGGAAAGCGTTTGTCGCATCGCGGTCAAACTCCAGCCGGAAAGTAGGAAACTACGCATCCCCATCAACAACTCTGGAGCCAAGTGAACCAGGCACGCCACGCGGACGTGCCGGACCGGTGAGACCAGAACAAAAAAAGAGGGGCCCGGAAAAAACCGGGCCCCTCTCCTGTTTACAGGACGAAAACTGTGCTGGGCTGTGATTCAGTTTTCGGTGACTTGAGAAAATACGATTTTGTGGAAACGGCCGGGCGGAGCGGGTTGCAAAGCCGGCTTGCCTCTTCAATCAAGCGTGGATCTCGGACTGCAGGGTGAAGGTGGCCGTGCTCAGGACGGTCGTGCCCCGGGCATCGCTCATGAGCACCCGCAGTGTCCACGTGCCTTCCGAACGACAGGCCTTGTGAATACCCGGCACACTGAGAACCCCTGCGCCGCCCTTCCGGAGAAAAAACTTGGACTCCACCGTCTTCCCCCGTCGGTTGGCAACTCCCTGGCCGCGCACCACTTCAACCCAGACCGCCGCGCTGGCAGGAAGGTTGCTCAGTTGCACGAGAACGGGGGGAAGGTCCTCAAAAACCTTCTGTTCCAATCCGGAAATAAGAGCCTCGGCCTTCAACGGCTTGGTGACGGCAGGGACAGCAGGGTCTCCGGCAGGGAGAGCCGCCAGGAGCGAGGCACAGCAAGCAGCTGCCAGGGCGAGGAGGAGGACGAATCCTTTCATGGACGTTTTGGAAGGGTGGTCGTGGTTGGCCCGGGTGAGCAGGCCTGCTTGACGACAGGAGATTATCAATGTTTTTGTAAATTTACTAGTCCTTTCTAATAAAAATTCACAATGTTTCTGGCTGCAATGTGCGTAAATATCTAATTGTTAGCAATTTATATAAATATGGGGACTGCGCTTTTTTAAGGTCTCCAGCGACTGTATCAGCTCCAAAAGGCTCCCGGACCGCTCCTGTTTCCCCAAGCCGCGCAGGAGTGATTGACCACCCGGAACCGGCCACTAGAGTCCCGCCCATGGCTATTAATGTAGGCGACTCCGCACCCGACTTTACTCTGACCACCCTCGGCGCTGAAGGCCCCGAGCTCGTAACCCTCTCCCAGCAGACGGCTGGCAAGAAAACCGTTCTTCTGTTCGTTCCGATGGCATTTACCGGCGTCTGCACCGAAGAATTCTGCAGCGTCACTCAGGGCCTCGGTGAATATGAGGCGCTGGGAGCACAGGTCCTCGGCATCAGCGGGGATAATCCCTTCGCACAGGCCGCCTGGGCCGAAAAGGAAGGCATCGGCCTGACTCTCCTCAGCGACTACGAGCACGAGGCCGCCAAGGCCTACGGTGTCGCCTACGAAAGTTTCCTCCCCGACAAGAACCTGACCATGGGCGGTGTGCCGAAGCGCTCCGCATTCGTCATCGATGGCGAGGGCATCGTGCGCTACGCAGAGGTCAACGACAACCCCGGGGACCTGCCCAACTTCGATGCAATCAAGGAGACCCTGCAGGGTCTCTAATCCCGCCCATCCGGCTTCTTCCGAAGCCTTTCTCCTCTTCTATCAAGGCGGAAGGAATTCCTTCCGCCTTTTTTATTGCCCTGCCTTCTCGTTTCCCAGGGCCCTGCTAATCCGCGGGTGCGGGTGCAGGTTCCGGCGCGGGTGCGGGTGCGGGTGCTGTCTCTTATACACATCTCCGAGCCCACGAGACCGTACTAGAT
>CAWWCX010000351.1:0-4597 GCA_963935445.1 uncultured Roseibacillus sp. | reverse complement strand
CGGGCCCTGAAATGGTCATGGATGACATCCATCTTGGCTTTGAGATCGAGGGCCTGTTCCCGGGAGAGGACGGTTTCTCCATCCGGGAGCTGACTTGAAAAACGGATATACTGGATTTCGTCAGAGAGGCCGGCAAGGCGGGCGATGAGATACTCCTCGGGGATGGAGCCAGCCTCCGGATTGGTGACGAGGTTTTCTCCGACCTGCACGTTGACGTAGTGGCCGGCCCAGCGGGGATCGAAGATGTTTGTCGTGACACCCACCCCGTTTGCCTGTTCGTCCTCGTAATTGGCATGCACGAGGACTCCCATGGCGGCGGCGAAGTGATCGATGCGCCAGAACTCTCGTTCTTCGAAGGCGCGGTAGTTCCAGAGACTGGCCCACACCTGCTTGACCGTTTTTTCGAAGCGGCCCTCATCGAGGTGGTGAGTATAGGAGCTGTAGAGGCCGGCTCCATTGAAACCCTCGTAGTCCTCGTTGTTGGTGCTGGAGCGTGCCCGCAGGGTGGTTCCGGGGGCGAAGATGCCGAACATGGCTTCGATCGAGTCGGACATCTGTGAAGGAACGGGCGCGTCCGTGATCGTCTCGCGGAACTGCTCCAGAAGAGCGGCCCGGAAAAGGGGTGAGTTCTGGAACAGAGGCTGGGCCATCATGGTCCGGGCCTGCCCGTAGAGGCCGTTGAACTTCATGAACTCATCGTAGAAGTAGAAGGGAATGGCAAAGCCGTTGGGAGCATTGCGGGGGAGGATGCGGCGGAGTTCCGCTACATTGGCGGTTTTGGCTCCGAAGGCATCCGAGTCATTGAAGTTCACCTGGGAAAGGGGGCGAATCCCGGTGATGCTCAGGTCCCGCCGCGGGAACTGAGGGTTCTCGGGCCGGACCTGCTCGAACCACTCGTCGACTTCCTGCTCGGAGGCTTCCCGGATCTCGAAGCCGTCAGCATCGGTCCGGAAGTAGACGTTCTTGCCGAGAAGAGGTGCGATATCCGGGTGGGAAGAGGCGTCCTTGATGAAGGCATTCGGGGTGTTGTTCTGCTTGGCCTTGAGATTGATGTGGGAAAGGGGGGTCTGCGGAATCTCGGTGATAATGCCCGCGACGTGCGTGAGATCGTTGGGGATGTTACGGAAGATCACAACGTCCCGGACAGAGAGCGTTTCCGAACCGGTGATGAGACGGAGGCGGCCATAACCCTCGCCGGAATTAAGGGTGGTGTAGACCACGTTGGCGTAGAGGTCCTCGGTCTGGACAATGTTGACGTAGGAGTTGTCGTAATCCTCCTTCTCGTTGTCGTGCCAGCGGCGCTGGGTTTCGCTGGCAGGGTGGTAGGCGATGTTGCCATCCGCAAAGGGCATAGCGGCGGCGATGAGTTCGTAGCCCTTTTCCACGAATTCGAAGGCCACGGGATCGGTTGGCCAGAACTCGACGGTATAGAGTCCGGGCCGGCCCTTTTCGTCCACGTAGTTGTCGTGCGCAATGAGACTGCCGGCGAGATTCCGGCGGCGTGTATTGTCGAAGTAGGTCTCGTTGTTGAAGAGCCCGAGGTCGCTGTAGCGGTTGACGACCTGACTGGTGAAGTCGTAGTGGTACTGGTATCGGTCGGTATTGGCGAAGTAGAGAACCGGCGTGGAGGTGTGGGCGTCATACACGAGAAACTTGATTTCCCGGACGGCCTGAGCCCCCGGGCGGTCGTCCCGTGCTGCCAACTGCTCGAAATGAGCCCGGTCCCGCAACATGGTCGCTCCATCAATGCTGGAGACCGGAGGTGCCGGATTGAGAGGGTTGTAGACCCCCGGTCGGTTGAGTTCCACCCAGTCGGAGACTCCATCCCGGTCCGAGTCGCGGCTCGCGGCGGCGGTCAGGTGGGTGAGCTGGTAGTAACCCTCCTCCTTGCGGCGGGAGGAGTCCGCGATTGAGACCCCTTCAGCCGTGCCCCGCACCATCGCGACTGCTCTTCCCCGGGATGCCCGATGCAGTTGCCGGGATCGCCGGAGGATGTGATAGGTCTCCGTATCAGAGTTGAGGGTGAAGCTGATTCTTCCCCCGGGGGTCTCGCCCACAGCAGTGATGCCCGGCTCAGGGTCGGCGCCTGACGGGGCAGCCGCTGCGGTGGAAAGGACGAGGACGACGGGAAACGTATTTCGGAGGGGGGAATGCATGAACGCCAATCCGAGGGGAGAGACCGTTCACAGTAGCGTAATTCCGGGTCGGTGCGAGCGGGAAGTTGTCTCCAGCGGAAACTACCAGACAACGTTGTCGCCATGGTTTCCCACCACCGGCTTTCGTGGAGATTTCCTCCCGAGGAGAGGGAGGCTTCCTCCGTCCGGAGCCCGCCGCTCGCCCGGACGGGTTCCGGAGCTGCTTATCGTTGCAGGATGCCGTTGAGCGTGGGACTTGGACGCATGGCAGAATCAGCCTTGGTGTCGTCGGGTTGGAAATATCCCCCCAGGTCGACGGCTGTTCCCTGGACGCTGTTGAGCTCGCTTACGATCCGCTCCTCGGCGGCGGTGAGTTCTTCGGCGAGGGGGGCGAATTCGGCCCTGAGTCCGGGGTCGTCCTCCTGGGTGGCGAGAGCCCGGGCCCAGTAGAGAGCGAGGTAGAAATGGGTGCCACGATTGTCGAGTTCGCCACATTTGCGCGAGGGCGCCTTGTCGTTGAGGAGATACTGGGTGCTGGCCTCGTCGAGGGCCTCCCCGAGGATACGGGCGCGGGGATTGTCGAACTTTTCGGCGAGGTGTTCGAGCGCCACCGCGAGGGCAAGGAACTCACCAAGGGAATCCCAGCGCAGGTGGTTTTCCTCGACGAATTGCTGCACGTGTTTGGGGGCAGAACCTCCGGCACCCGTTTCAAAGAGACCTCCCCCGTTCATGAGAGGGACGATGGAGAGCATCTTGGCGCTGGTGCCAACTTCGAGAATGGGGAAGAGATCGGTGAGGTAGTCACGCAGCACGTTTCCGGTGACGGAGATTGTGTCCTGCCCGGCAGCGAGGCGCTCGAGGGTGAACTGGCACGCCTCAGCGGGGGAGAGGATGCGAAGGTCGAGGCCGTCCGTGTCGTGTTCGGGGAGATAGGCATTCACCTTGGCGATGAGCCCGGCATCGTGGGCGCGGGTTTCGTCGAGCCAGAAAACAGCAGGAGTGTTGGTGGCGCGAGCCCTTGTCACCGCAAGTTTTACCCAGTCCCGGACCGGACCGTCCTTGGTCTGGCAGGCACGGAAGAGATCGCCTTTTTCCACCGGCTGCTCCATGAGCACCCTGCCCTCTCCGTCCACGATGCGGATAGTGCCTGCCGCGGAGGCCTCGAAGGTCTTGTCGTGGGATCCATATTCTTCGGCCTTCTGCGCCATGAGGCCAACATTGGGAACGGTGCCCATGGTGGTGGGGTCGAAGGCGCCGTGCTGGCGGCAGAAGTCGATGACCACCTGATAGACTCCGGCATAGCTGCTGTCAGGAATCACCGCAAGGGTGTCCTGAGTTTCTCCCCGGGGATTCCACATCTTGCCCGAGGTGCGGATCATTGCGGGCATGGAGGCATCGATGATGATGTCGCTGGGAACGTGCAGGTTGGTGATGCCGCGGTCGGAATTGACCATCGCGAGTTCAGGTCCCTTCTCGTAGCAGGACTGGATGTCCTTTCTGAGTTCCTCCTGTTTTTCGCCGGGGAGCGCCTCGATTCTGGAAAGAAGGTCGCCAAAGCCATTGTTGAAGTCGACGCCGAGCTCTTCAAGAAGCGGGCCATGCTTTGCAATGAGATCCCGGAAGTAGACTCGGACACAGTGGCCGAAGATGATGGGATCACTGACCTTCATCATGGTGGCCTTCATGTGAAGGGAGAACAGGATTCCTTCCTCGCGGGCGCGGGTGACTTGCTGGTCGAGAAAGGCGAGGAGGGCGCTCCTGCTCATCACGGTGCAGTCGAGAACTTCTCCTTCCTGAAGGGGCAGGGCTTCCATGAGCGTGGTCGCGTTGCCCTCAGGACCGGAGAACTCTATGGTGAAAGTGGTCTCTCGTGCGGATGTCACCGATTTCTCGCGGGAGCGAAAGTCGCCGGTGTCCATGGTAGCCACATTTGTCTTGGAGTCCGGGGACCACGCGCCCATGGAGTGAGGATTGTTACGGGCGTACTGCTTGACGGCCCTGGGGGCGCGGCGGTCTGAATTGCCTTCCCTGAGCACGGGATTAACCGCGCTTCCCTTGACCTTGTCATAGCGGGCCTTGATTTTCTTTTCCTCGGCATTTTCGGGGTCCTCGGGGTAGTTGGGCAGGTCATAACCCTGCGCCCGCAACTCCTGGATGGCGCCCTTGAGCTGAGGAATGGAGGCGCTGATGTTTGGCAGCTTGATGATGTTGGCGTCCGGCGTCTTGGCGAGGGCCCCAAGCTCGGCGAGGGCGTCGACCACGCGCTGCTCCTCGCCGAGAGCATCGGGGAAGCTGGCGAGGATTCGCCCGGCGAGGGAAATATCGCGCATTTCAATCGCAATGCCCGAGGATCGGGTAAAGCGCTGGATAATGGGCAGGAAGGAGCGGGTCGCAAGGGCAGGGGCCTCGTCGGTCTTGGTGCTGTCTCTTATACACATCTGACGCTGCCGACGATATGCAGT
>CAWWCX010000350.1:0-4615 GCA_963935445.1 uncultured Roseibacillus sp. | reverse complement strand
TGAATACCAATGGGATTCGGCTTCATGTTGCTGAGAAGGGCGAGGGGCCATTGATTGTGCTGTGCCATGGGTTCCCCGAGTCATGGTATTCGTGGAGGCACCAGATCCCTGTGCTGGCCAGGGCGGGTTATCACGTGGTTGCTCCCGACCAGCGTGGTTACGGGAAAAGCGACAAGCCCCACGAGATTGAGGAATATAATATTTTCAAGCTGACTGGGGATATCATTGGCCTGGTGCAGGCCCTGGGCAGGAAGGAGGCGATCATCATCGGCCATGACTGGGGTGCCCCGGTGGCGTGGTACTGTTCCCTGCTGAGGCCGGATCTTTTCAAGGCCCTGGTGCTTTTAAGCGTGCCTTACTCGCCGAGAGCAGGGGGAACCGTTCCGCCGATCGTGGCTGCGAAGGCGGCCGGCAAGGTAAGCGGCAGGGAGTTCTACCAGGTGACTTTCCAGGACCCCAGCCGGACGGAAGCCGTGTTTGACAAGGATCCGAGGGGCACCCTCACTTCGATATTGATCGGCGCCTCGGGCGATGCGAAGTCCGGAGCCGGATGGAATCCCTGGTCAAAGCCGGGTAAGGGGTCGACCCGGCCCCAGGCTCCGGTGCAGCTTCCTGCCTGGCTGACCCAGTCAGACCTGGATTTTTATACTGGTCAATTTGAGCAGTCCGGGTTTCGAGGAGGACTGAATTGGTATCGCAACATCGACTTCAACTGGCTGCACACCGGGTTTCTCAGGGGTGCGCGGATATCGCAGCCCACGCTCTTCGTGGCGGGCGAACGGGATGGCGTCCTCAAGTTCATGGGAGGGGCTTACGACAGACTCGAGGAGACAGTTCCACGGCTTACGAAGAAAGTTCTCGTCCCGGGCAAGGGGCACTGGATTCAGCAGGAGGCTCCGCAGGAGGTGAATCGCCTGATCCTCGAATTCTTGAAACAACTGTAAGAAGAGTCACACGTAAGATCGCCTCCGGCGATTCCCTGCGGTATCAATCACGTCCCATGGAGTTCATGACCCACGGCATGAGAATGCGATTCGCTCCTACTATGCTGGGTCTCCTGTCGGTGGCCTTGCCGATTGGCTGGGCGGCACCGTCTCCAACCACTTTCCTTGAAACCTACTGTGTCCAGTGCCATGGGGCGTCGAAACAGAAAGGAAAGGTGACCCTGCATGACCTGGGAACCGATTTAACGGATTCCGACACGGCGGATCGCTGGATCGGAATCCTTGAGCAGCTCACCACCGGGGACATGCCTCCGCAGGACGCGGAGAAGACCCCTGAAACGTCCGGGCGGAGCGGTATGATCCAGTGGATCGAGGCAAGACTGGAAGAGTCCGGCCGCGATCAGGCTTACCGGAAGAAGTTGTTGGCCCCGGAATACGGAAACTGGGTCAATCACGAGAAACTGTTCTCCGGGGAAATCAAGGCCCTGCCGTATTCGCCATCCCGGATCTGGCGTCTCAGCCCCGAGATTTTCAAGCGAAAGGGATTTGGCCGGGCCCGGAGTCCCTTCACCTACGTTACCCCGCAGAAGGGAATTCGTGATTACTCTGCCATGTCGCAGGTGGACCAGAGCACGGTGCAGATGATCCTCATCAACACCGGACAGTTTCTCGAGCGAAGGGAGAAGAGCGGGGAATTCAGGGATTTCACCGAGGTTGAGGGCATTCCCGCGGACGAGGTCCTCCGGCGGAGAGTCTCCCAGGAGTATCGTCGCATCATCGGCCGCGCTCCGACGGAAGCCGAGGAAGAGAAGTATCTCGCGTTCCTGAGGAAGAACATCGCAGCGGGTGGAAATCTCGAGGGACTCAAGACCACCATCAAGGCCATCTTCCTGAGTCCGGAAGCGATTTACCGGATGGAATTCGGCCTTGGAAAAACAGACGAGCACGGACGGCGACACCTCTCGTCGACTGAGATTGTCAATGCCCTCGCCTATGCCCTTACTGATGACCTCGCCGAACGATCCCAGCCCCTGTGGGAGGCCTACCAGGCAGGTGAATTAAACGACCGGAGGGATGTCAGCAGGGTGGTGCGGGAGCTTCTGGAGACGAAACTTGGAGGGGGACGGTGGTCTGACCCCGCGCTGCCTCGGATCATGCGGTTCTTCGAGCAGTATTTCGGATTCGACCGGGTCGGAGATGTCTTCAAGGACAATGACCGGCGGAGACGTGAGGCCATCCCGCAGTGGAATCCACAGTATCTCGTGCACGATGCGAGGATGATCATCGAGAATGTCCTTCGCAGGGACAGGGACGTGATCGCGGAACTTCTCACCACCAATGAATACTTCGTTGCTCACCCCGGGGATAACGACTACGCGAGGGAATTTTATGACGACAGAGTGAAAGAGGTGATGCATCCCGAGTATGTGAACCGGCAGGTCGCCAAGGCCGAAGAGGAGTACCGGAACCGGAAAAAGCCGGATCACGTCCCGGCCGCGGAGTGGGAGGAGCGTCGCGGGACATTCCTGGAAGAAAGGCGGAAGAGAGCGCAGCAGGCCGTGAGACTTTTCAGCAATGCCCTCGCCAGGGGAATCAACCCCCATCCGGACTTTCCCTTCTCGGATCGCTCACGGGGGCTCTCCGACCTGATTTATATCACCGCCTATAATCTCCCGGAGTCGGGAAGGTCCGAGGACCAGAGATGGAACTGGCCTGTCGAGCAGCCATTCGAAATGCCTGCGGACCAGAGGGCCGGCTTGCTGACCCACCCGGCCTGGCTGGCTGCCTGGTCGTTGAACGATGGGAACGATCCGATTCACCGGGGAATCTGGGTTCGGGAAAAGCTTCTGGCGGGCAAGCTCCAGGACCTTCCCCCGGATGTTGACGCGAAGGTTCCCATCAATCCGCACCAGACCCTGCGGGAACGCATGGAATTGCTCCGGGAGGAACGTTGCTGGAATTGCCACCACAAGATCAACCCCCTGGGGGAAACCTTTGAAATCTTCGACGACTGGGGGCGCTACCGGACCCATGTCTATTTTGGCGAGGACGGAAAACTTGTCACCCGCCGTGACCAGAAGTTCGAGGCACTCCTTGAGCAGGGAAAACTGACTCTCCGGAAGGTTAATGCCACGGGAGCCATCAAGGGCACCGGAGATCCCGCGATCGATGGGAAGGTCGAGAATGCGGTTGAAATGCTCCACCGCCTTGGGCGCTCGGAGCGGACCCGGCAGTCGTTTATCCGGCACCTTTTCCGCTACTTCATGGGACGAAATGAAATGCTGAGTGATTCCCGGACCCTGATCGAGGCTGAAAAGGCCTATCTTGCCAGCGAGGGTAGCTTCAAGGAACTGGTCATTTCCCTGCTCAGTTCGGATTCTTTTCTCTATCGCCGCTGAGGAATGATGCTCTTAATGACAACAGGTCACGCGGACAAATGATTCAAAAACGTCGTCAGTTTCTCAAGGGGGGAGCCAGCCTGGCAATGGTCCCCTTTCTCCGCTCCCTGCAGGCTCAGGCGACCGGTCAGCGCGGGGTGCTGCCGAGGCGGTTCGTCTTCGTGGTGAAATCCTCGGGGATCGACAAATACAACCTCGTTCCAGGCGGACTGGAGAACCACTACGTCAGTCCGGAGGATGGAAGCAAACTGGGGAATACGGCGAGGAGGCTGGGCCCGATGGTCGATGTGGCCCTGTCCGAGCACAAGCTTCCTCAGAAACTCTCGCGGCTGGAAGCGTTCAAGGATCGCCTTACGATTGTCCAGAGCCTGTCCGGGGAGGGGTTCAGCGGAAATCACACGGCGGGTTATGGCGCCTTGTCCTGCCACAATTCGGAACAGGTGGCGGTGGCCCCGACAATTGACTGCCTGCTCGGGCAGCATCTTTCGACCGGGCCTTACCCGATCTATGGCCTGGCGACCAACGGCCGGCTCCTGGAGGGTGGGTCCAGTCTCGATGAGAGTTACTGCTATCCCAACATCTCCGCCTACAAGGCGGGCATGCCCGTTCCCTTCCAGGCATCCCCGCGTAAGGCGTTTCTCGAGCTTTTCGGAGCCTCGGTGGCTCCTCCGGAACAACTCGAGCGGGAACTGGCTCTGAATGGAAATCTGATGAACTTTCTCGCCGGCGACGCAAAGCGCATCGAGAAACAGTTGTCTGCTGAAGACAGGGAGCGGTTCGGACTCTACCTGAATTCCTTCGAGGAGCTCCAGAACGTTGAAAGGAAGAAAGCGGCCCTCACGGGGCGCATCAAGAAATTCGCCCCGGAGCCTGATGATCAGTATGATTCGATGAAACCGAAGCATCGGATCGAATCCTATTTTGAGTTGGCGGCGGCTTCGCTGATTACGGGACTCACCAATGTGATGACCGTGCGACCTGATACCTTGGGCGTGCAGTACAGCGAACTCGGCATCTCGAATTCAGTCCATGCCCTCGGGCACCTTGGTGACAGCAAGGCTACCAACGGGATGACCGGACACGAAGCCCGGGCGGCGGTGGAGCAGTTGCATCTCGAGGGAATCGCGGCCATGGCGGAGAAGCTTGATCGTGTTCCCGAGGGTGACGGCACCATGCTGGATAATACGCTCATTGTCTTCATGTCCTGTGCTGGGGGAGATCATCATGGCGGACAGGCGGACTGGCCGTTTCTCCTCCTTGGCGGGATGGCGG
>CAWWCX010000349.1:0-4627 GCA_963935445.1 uncultured Roseibacillus sp. | reverse complement strand
ACACACTGCATATCGTCGGCAGCGTCAGATGTGTATAAGAGACAGCAGGACAAGGCTAGGAAGACCGCGGCTCCAAGGAAGAAATGCACCTCCGCAGATAAAGCCGCAAAGGAGAAAGCCGCCCGTGAAGCTGCCGCCAGAAAGAAAGCGCAGGCCCGTAAGGGCTCCAAGTCCAAGAAGAAGGACTGATCCAAGGACGGCTCGACGATAGAAACTCTGACGGGGAGGCGCTTCGGCCCTCCCCGTTTTCCTGTTCACGATCCCACCATTGCCGGACGGCCTGAAATTCCCTAACGTCGCCTACGTTTCTCAGGTATTCCATGGAGCCTCCCTCCAACCCCTGTCTTGCCGAAGCCATCGCAGTTACCCGTTCCTACGAAAACGGGCGGGTCAAAGCGCTGCGTGGAGTAAATCTTCAAATCGAGAAAGGTGACTTCGTGGCCATCACGGGCGCCAGCGGCAGCGGGAAAACAACCCTGCTCCAGATGCTGGGTGGCCTCGACACCCCGGACTCGGGAGAGATCCGATTCCGGGGACAAACCCTCTCATCCATGGGGGACCTTTCCTCCTTCCGGGCCCAACAGGTTGGCTTTGTCTTCCAGTCCTTTCACCTCCTCGCCACCCTCAGCGCCTGCGAAAACGTTCAGGTCCCCATGGTGGAAAGCCCCCTTTCACGGAAAGACCGGGAACAACGGGCCATCCAGCTACTCGAGCAGGTGGGCCTGGGAGAGCGGGTCCAGCACCGGCCATCGGAGCTTTCCGGGGGTGAACGACAGCGGGTTGCCATTGCGCGGAGCCTGGCCAACGACCCCGACCTCCTTCTCGCCGATGAACCCACCGGGAACCTCGACCGGGAATCCACTACCATGGTGATGGAATTGCTCTCCCGCATCCACCGGGCGAACGGAACCACCCTCGTCCTTGTCACCCACGACCCCTCTACCGCGGACTACGCCCGGCGACGGATCGTGATGAGCGACGGAATGGTCGAATCCGATAGCACCACCCCGCCCCCAGCGGCCCGATGAATCTCTGGCCCATGGTATCACGCACTCTGGCGGTCAGGCGCATGCGCACCGCCCTCACCCTGCTTGGAATCGCCGTGGGCATGATGGCCATCGTGGCCCTGATGGGACTCTCCCGTGGCTTCGAACGCAACTGGAATCAGACCCTCAATGCCCGGGGCACGGACGCGGTGATCAATCGAATCACCACCGGCAGCCCGATCCCGGCTCCCTTCTCGGAAGACGTGGCCCGGGAAATCTCCGCCCTCCCCGGAGTCGAGGCCAGTGGAGGAGTCCTCAGCGCCCTCATGCCGGTTGAGAATCTCCCCATGATCCTCATCACGAGCTGGGAGTGGGAAAGCTATATCTGGAATCATCTCGAAATCGTCGAGGGACGGATGCAGGACGACGGAAATGAAAAGGCCGTCCTGCTCGGCAAGTCCGCCGCCCAGATGCTCGGAAAGAAGGTCGGCGATTCCCTGCGGATGCTCGGAACCGACTTCTCAATCTGCGGCATCTACGAGAGCACTTCCATGATCGAGTCCGGTGCGATCGTCCTCCCGCTGGTGGTGATGCAGGCCCATAGCGACAATGCCGGGAAGGTCAACTTTCTCAACCTGCGCTTCGACCCCGGAGTGGACAAGGCGGGGGGGCGCGAAATCTGTGATCAGGTCGAGGCCTCCCACAGCGGGCTGTCTGCGAGCCTTGCCAGCGAATCCGCCCAGCGCAATGCGACCACCAGAGCGGTCGAGGGTATGACCCTCGCCGTTACGCTCCTCTCCATGGTCGTTGGTCTCGCCAGCGTGATGAACACCATGCTGATGAGCGTCTTCGAGCGCACCGTGGAAATCGGAGTCCTGCGCGCCATTGGGTGGAAAGCCTCCCGGATCCGGCACATGATTCTTTTGGAATCCACCCTGCTCGGCGTCGCGGGAGGCCTCCTGGGCGTTCTCCTTGCCTTTCTGGTCCGCGAACTCCTCTACTTCTTCCCCTCCATCGGGGGGGCAATCCGGATCGAAATCGACCTCGGAGCGATCGCCTTTACCGTCATGTTCGCCACCGTGGTAGGCGCCCTGAGCGGCCTCTACCCTGCCATCCGGGCCTCCCGGATGAAGCCGACGGTGGCCTTTCGGCACCAGTAACCTTCCGGCCACAACCGATCATTGCGCCCATGGCTAATCGCTGTTTCCCTCCCCTAGTCTCAACCCTCTCCCATACCTCGTCATGAAACATGTTCTCCCGATCCTGTGTGCTCTTGCAGCCCTCTCATCCTTCGCCCGGGCCGAGGACCATCCCAATGTCATTGTCATCCTGGTCGATGACATGGGCTGGATGGACCTTTCCTGTCAGGGCAGCGACTACTACCGAACCCCCTCGATCGACCGTCTGGCCACCGAGGGCATGCGCTTCACTGATGGCTACGCAGCCTGCGCGGTCTGTTCCCCAACGCGCGCCGCCCTGCAGACCGGGCGCTACCCTCATCGAATCGGAGTCACCGACTGGATTCGGTCCCGCTTCCAGAGGGGCCGCCTGGGGACACCGGACAAAAATCCAACCGACTACGTTGGTGGCAAGAACCGCAAATTCCTCTGCCCGCCGAACCCCTACTGGATGGAACACGAGGAGATTTCAATTGCAGAGGTCCTCAAAGGCGAGGGCTACCAGAGCGGATACATTGGCAAATGGCACCTTGGAGACCCGGCATGGTTCCCCCCCGGCCAGGGATATGACGAGAACAAGGGAGGGTGCGACTACGGGCAGCCCCCCAGTTACTTTGATCCCTACAATCAGCCCAGGGGCCGACACGAAACCCTCCGCCAGGGAATCCACAACCTGCCGGGTCGTAAGAAAGGCGAATACCTCACCCACCGCGAGGCCGATGAGGCCGAGGCCCTCATCCGCGGTTGGCACGAGAAGAAGAAACCCTTTTTCCTGATGGTCGGTCACTACGCAGTACACACTCCGATTCAGGCCCTTGCCGAGGTCGCCGCCAAGTACCAGCGTGAGAAGAAACCGAACAATGCTAAATATGCCGCCATGGTCGAGTCCATCGACGATTCAACCCGGCAGATCCTCGCCACGCTGAAGGAACTCGAGATCGACGAGAACACCCTCATCATCTTCACCAGTGACAATGGCGGATTGGACCGCAACGGCTCTCCCACCGAGAACGCTCCCCTCCGCAGTGGCAAGGGCTACGCCTACGAGGGAGGAATCCGGGTTCCCTTCCTTGTGCGCTGGCCCGGGGTGATCCCTGCCGGGAAAGTCAGCGATGCCCCGGTGTGCTCGATCGACATCTTCCCCACGATCGTTGAAGCGGCCGGCGCCAAGGCCCCATCGGACCGGGCCATCGACGGACTTTCCCTGATGCCCCATCTCAAGTCAGGAGGGGCCGCCAAGCTCCTGCGGGACGAACTCCTCTGGCACTTCCCGCACTACCGCCACGCCCCGGGCCCCTACAGCATCATCCGCAAGGGCAACCACAAGCTCATCAAGTTCTGGGGCGGCCCCTTCGAACTCTACGACTTGAAGGAAGACCTCGGGGAAGCGAGGAACCTCGCCGCCGCCATGCCCAAGAGAGTGAGCGAACTCGACACTCTCCTCCTCAGGCGTCTCAAGGAAACCGGAGCGAGGCTTCCGCGTGAAAACCCTGATTACGCCAAGAAGTAAGGCCCTCGCGCAAGAGCCCTGGCTCCATGGAAAAATACGAATCCGAGCCAAAGATATCAATCGGGTTTCTGCTCGGCCTGGTCGTCCCGGTGATTGTCGCGATCCCACCTTGGACGGGTCGATATTGTTACATTAATCATGGTGGTGATTGCATCGAGGTAGATGCCTTCGAACTGTTTTTCTGGGTGCCGTTTTTCACGTCTTTGGCGCTCCTGCTCATCGGCCGGCCATTGTCCGCACGGGGCCACAAGGGGCTGCTCATGAGTACGAAGATCACCCTGCCACTCTGCCTGGTTTATGCGGTGCTGGCACACTTCATGTTCCTGGTCGCGTTAGGCTCGATCTAGGCTTCCGGCCACAGTCTCTTCCGGCAATCCAACATCCAACTGGGAAACACCGGCCCAGCCCCTCCTACTTCAGGGCCCTTGCCAGCCAGGTTCTCAACTCCCTGCGCACCGGAGAAGGTCGCAGAAGCCAGGAATCACTATGGTTGCGAAACCCGGTCCCGCGGAAGATGAAATCTCCCTTCACCCCGGTCTCGGCCAGGTATTGGGCCGTCTCCTCAAACTGGCTCCCCTCCGAGCACACGAACTGCGGTCTGGCTCCGAGCCGACGCAATCGTTGCAGGGCAGCGGCCCGGTCCGAACCCGGATACCCCCATTTGCGGACTCCATCATAGTGGCTGTAGGGAATGAAGGCCCGCCAGAGACCGGCAATCCGGTCATCGTGCAGGCCAATAAAATTGCAGGCGATCGCACCCCGCGAAAAACCACACAGGACCAGCCGGTCGCGGTCGCCACCAAACTCGGCACAGATGCGCTGCACCGCCTCGAGACAGTAGTTGACGGTCGGCACGGGGTCATGGTCCGGCTTGCTCCCCCACCACCGCCTGACATTGGCAGTCGCCTTCCTGTCTCTTATACACATCTGACGCTGCCGACGATATGCAGTGT
>CAWWCX010000348.1:0-4654 GCA_963935445.1 uncultured Roseibacillus sp. | reverse complement strand
GGCGAAAGGGGAATATATTCTTACGGACGTAAAGCGTCTGATTGCCGGTGGCGAGAGTGACTCGGCAGCGGTGATTCCGGGACACCCGGAGAAGAGTTTTTTCCTGGAGCAGATCACCCCTGACGAAAAGGGCAGGGCTGAGATGCCTCCGAGGGACAAGCCGCTCCATGAGACTGAGATCGCCCTCATCAAGCGTTGGATTGCGGAGGGAGCAGTTGATGATACCCCGGAAAATGCCTTCCAGAAATATGACATGAAAAATCCGCCGGTTTATGCCGTCCCTCCGGTGGTGGCCGCGATGGATTACTCGCCGGACGGTGCATTGCTCGCAGTGGCGGGGTTTCACGAGGTGCTGATACACAAGTCGGATGGGAGCGGGTTGGTCGCTCGTCTGGTTGGCCTGTCCGAGCGGGTGGAGAGCGTGGCCTTTTCTCCAGACGGGACGATGCTTGCGGTGACCGGGGGACTCCCGGGCCGAATGGGCGAAGTGCAGGTATGGGATGTCGCGAAGAAGGCCCTCAAGCTGTCGGTGCCGGTGACCTACGATACGGTGTATGGTGCAGCGTGGTCACCGGACAACAAGCTGATCTCCTTCGGTTGCACGGACAACACCGTGCGGGCGATCCGGATTTCCGATGGGAAGCAGGTTCTCTTCATGGGTGGACACAACGACTGGGTGCTCGACACGGCGTTCTCCCGGGATGGGAAGCAGGTTATCAGTGTCGGGCGCGACATGACGGCCAAGCACACCGAGGTGGAAACGGAGCGGTTGATCGATAACCTGACGTCCATTACTCCGGGGGAGTTGAAGGGTGGAATCGCTGCGGTCGCCGGTCATCCCGGGAAGGATGAAGTGCTGGTTGGGGGGTCGGATGGACAACCGCAGGTCTTCCGACTCAAGCGGCAGACCGCCCGTAAGATCGGGGACAATGCCAACGTGGTGCGTAAGTTCCCAAGAATCGAGGGACGCATCTGGGATCTTGGATTCAGCGGCGATGGTAAGAGGGCCGCGGCGGTCAGTAGCCTGAACGGCGACGGGACAGTAAATATTTACCACTCCGAGTACGACAGCGCGATTCCGGAAGACATCAAGAAGATCTTCAACAAGACCCCGAATGGCGGTGAGAAAAGAAAATTGGAAGAATACTGGGCCCGTGAGGTGAAGATTCTCCACAACATCAAGGTGCCGGGGACGGAGATGTTTGCCCTGGCGTTTTCGCCCGATGGGGCAACTCTCGCGGTCTCCGGGGCGGACGGGAAGGTTCGTCTGGTCGACGTGGAGAGCGGAAAGATCCGGGGGGAATTCATCCCAGTCAAGGTTGAGAGCAGCGTAGCGGCGGCGTCCCGCAGGGACGGTCAGAAAAAACCCCTCAACCGCAAGCGCGGTCAGGAAGCCGAGCTGAGCGAGCCCAAGATCCCGGCGAGCGAAATTGCTTCGCTTGCGATCGAGCCTGCGGAGCTGGCCTTCAGTGGAGCGAACCAATATGCCCAGTTGCTGGTGACCGCGAGCCTGAAGGGAGGCGGAACCGCCGATGTCACCCGGCAGGCGGCGATCGAGCCGGGCGGGCTCCTCGAGGTGACCCGTCGGGGTCGGGTGCAGCCGTTACAGGACGGGGAAGGAACGCTCCTGATCAGTCTTGGCACTCACAGGGCCGAGCTCAAGGTCTCGGTCAGTGATGTGGATAAACGCCATATTCCTGACTACGTGCGGGATGTGAAACCCGTAATCAGCCGGATGGGCTGCGATGCGGGAACGTGTCACGGCGCGAAGGATGGAAAGAACGGGTTCAAGCTCTCCCTGCGTGGGTATGACCCGATTTTTGATGTCCGCGCCTTCAGTGACGACATCGCGGCCCGGCGGGTCAATTATCCCTCGCCCGATGACAGCCTCATGCTGTTGAAGGCCACGGGAGCGGTGCCCCACGAGGGACAACAGGTGACTGAGCCTCATTCCGAGTATTACCAGATCATCCGGAACTGGATTGCCAATGGGGCAAAGCTCAAGGATCCAAAGCCCGTGGTGAAATCAATCGAGGTTTCGCCAAAGAACCCTGTGATCCAGAACGTAGGCGGCCAGCAGCAGATCCGGGTCATGGCTACCTATGCCGATGGGTCGAAGCGGGACGTTACCCGGGAATCTTTTCTGGAAAGTGCCAATCAGGATGTCGCGGTTCATGATGACTATGGACTGATGACCACCCTGCGACGGGGAGAAGCCCCGGTTCTCGCGCGTTATGAAGGGGCCTATGCGGCGACTACCCTCACCGTCATGGGAGATCGGAGCGGCTTTGAATGGAGGGAACAGAAGGCGTGGGGAGACATTGACCGACTGGTCGCGGAGAAGTGGAAGCGCATGAAGATTCTGCCCAGCGACTTGTGCAGCGACGAGGAGTTCATTCGGAGGGTCTATCTCGACCTGACCGGCGTGCCGCCCAAGCCACTCGAGCTGAAGCTCTTCCTTGCGGATCCGACCGATTCAAAAACCAAGCGGGAAGAGGTTATTGACGACCTGATCGGGTCTCCGGAGTTTGTGACGCACTGGGCAAACAAGTGGGCCGACATGCTCATGGTGAACAGCAAGTTTCTCGGGGGAGAGGGAGCCACCATTTACAGGGAGTGGATTCACAAGGAAGTCGAGGCGAACACTCCCTACGACGAGTTTGTCCGGAAGATCCTCACGGCGACCGGGTCTAACAAGGAGAACCCTCCGGCCTCTTATTTCAAGATCCACCGTTCCCCGGACCTGCTGATGGAGAACACGACCCACCTGTTCCTGGCGACCCGTTTCAATTGCAACAAGTGTCATGATCATCCGTTCGAGCGTTGGACGCAGGATCAGTACTATGAAATTGCGGCTTACTTTGCGCAGGTCAAACTGGAGCGCGATGGGAAGAATGCCCCGAAGCAGAACATCGGTGGCACGGCGGTGGAGGGGGCCAAACCTCTCTATGAGGTTGCCAAGGACCAGTCCGAAGGCGAAGTGACGCATGAGCGTACCGGCAAGGTCATGAAGCCGGCGTTCCCGTACCTCGTGAAGTATGAAAACCCGGCGACTCCTGAAAAAGCGGCAACCCGGAGGGAACGCCTCGCCGCCTGGATGACCTCGGGTGACAATCGCTTTTTTGCGCGTAGTTACGCAAACCGGATCTGGGGCTATCTCCTGGGAACCGGAATCATCGAGCCCCTGGATGACATTCGCGCCGGTAATCCCCCTTCCAACCCCGAGCTTCTCGACTACCTGACCAGGCAGTTCGTGGAGGGTGGGTTCGATGTCCGAAAGCTGATTGCGGAAGTCTGTAAGTCCCGCACCTATCAACTTTCGCTGGCTACCAACAAGTGGAACGAGGATGACGAGATCAATTTTTCCCATGCGCAGGCCCGGCGCTTGCCTGCCGAGGTTCTCTATGACGCGGTCTACGCAGTGACGGGGTCCGCTCCGAAGATCCAGGCCAAGCAAATTGATGCAAAGCAGGACACCAAGAGTGGTTTGCTCGCAACCCTGGGTCGCCCGACACGGGAAAGCGCATGCGAGTGCGACCGGAGTAACGATGTGCAGCTGAGCGGCGTGATGGCTCTGCTGAGTGGACCTGATATTGCCGACGCGATTGCCGATCCCAAGAATGCAATCGCGAAGCTTGTCGCGGAACATGGGGAGGACGACAAGCTGATCACGGAGATCTACCTGCGGGTGCTGAACCGGGAGCCGCGTGCTTCCGAGATTCAGGCGGTCAAGTCCAGCTGGTCCCAGATCGAAAGCGACCATGAGGCGATGATGGTGGAGCTGGCGCAGCGAGAGAGGGAGTGGGAACCCATTCGACTGGATCGGGAAGCGAAAAGGCAGGCTGCCATCGACAAGGCCCGGAAGGCAATCACGGACTATCAGGCTCAGCATGATGCCGAGCGCAAGCGGCTGGAGACTGAGCGGACCAAGAAGATTGCGGATGCGCGGAAAGCGGTTACGGACTACGAGGCGACCCTGCCGGCGAAGGTGGAGGAGTATTCCGCCCGGACGAGATCCGGCGAGATTCCCACTCGATGGCACCTCGTGACGCCCGCCACGGTATCAGCTTCTGACAAGTCTAAGGTGGAGATCCTGCCGGATGGCTCGGTGAAGGGAAGCGGAGGCGAGCGGGCGCTGGACTACCTCATTACGGCGGAAACGAAGTTGACCAATATCACCGGGCTCATGATCGAAGCGGTGCCGGATCTCTCCTTCAACGGAGGTCCGGGGCTGAGCAAGGATGGAAATTTCGTGATTACCGAGTTGCAGGCCCGCTGGAAGTCGAAAAGCGAGGGTGCCGAGGAGAAGGGAATCGCCTTTGCGGACGCCAAGGCCACCTTTACGCAGAAGGATTTCGACGTGAAACGAACGTTTGATGGGAATCTTGATGGCGGCAATCGGGGATGGGCCGTTCATGGAACCAATCACCAGCTTCCCCAGCGCGCGGTCTACAAGTTCAAGGAAGGGATGGCCGGGGACGGGGAGAAGGGGGCCATTCTCACGGTCGGCGTGCTCTGCCGTTTCAAGAGTCACCCGATAGGGCGTTACCGTATCTATGTAACCAGCGATGCTGACCCTCTGCACTTTGGGATTCCCGGACATGTGGCGCTGTCTCTTATACACATCTCCGAGCCCACGAGACCGTACTAGATC
>CAWWCX010000347.1:0-4655 GCA_963935445.1 uncultured Roseibacillus sp. | reverse complement strand
CTCACCCTGACCGACCAGCTCGCGGCCCCCCTTCTCACCGGAAAAACCGGAACCGCGGCCCTGAGGAAGCTCTTCCAATCCTATACCCGCGCAGAGAAGATCCGGGGCTTCAAGCTGGACAGCAGAGTCTCGGTTCGCATCGGAGTGGCCGCCCGGAGGGACCAGGGGCGCAACGTGGTGGCCCGGCTCATGATCGGTGACCAGCCTTCCCCGGAAGCGGTCATGGTGGGAGCCCACATCGATCATCTCGGTCATGGCAACCGCGGGGGATCGCGAGCCCGGGGGGACGATGCCGGTAAAATTCACTTCGGCGCCGATGACAACGCTTCCGGGGTGGCCGCCATGATGGAACTCGCCCAGCACTTCGCGGCCCAAAAGAAAGCGGGAACCCTCAAGCTGAGGCGTGACCTCCTCTTCGCGGGCTGGTCGGGAGAAGAGGTGGGACTCCACGGCTCCAGCCACTATGTCGCGCAGGCAAGGAAGAAGGGCACCCTGCACCCCCGTATCGCAGCGTATCTCAACCTCGACATGGTGGGCCGGCTCAGGGAGGAGGGCCTCAAGGTCCAGGGAACCGGCTCCAGTAACGCATGGCAGAAAATCCTCGACCGGGTCGAGCCCCCTCAACCCCTCAGGATCGTCCGCTCGGCAAGTCCCTACCTGCCGACGGATACCACTCCCTTCTACAATGCGGACGTTCCCGTGCTTTCGATCTTTACCGGCCTGCATGACGACTACCACACACCTCGCGATACGGTCGAGGCCCTCAATTTCCCCGGCCTGCAGAGGGTCACCCGCTATGTCCGGAAAATCACGGTCGAACTTGCCCGTCTTCCCGAGGCCCCTGACCATGTGAAGGTGGAGCGCAACCGGGGGCGCAATGCCCCGCGCGTGCGCCTGGGAATTCAGTTCGAACCCGTGGAAGGGGGCCTCCGGGTATCTCAAGTGCAGGAAGGGTCCCCGGCCGCGAAATCCGGACTCCGGGAGAAGGACATTCTCCGGCAGCTGGACGGCAGCGATCTCCCCGATCCGAACGCGCTGCTCGCCGTTCTCCGCAGGCTCGAACCCGGGAAGGCCTACCCTCTCGTGATCACCCGCCTCGAAAAGAAGGTGTCTTTGCAGATCTCTCCCGAACGGAGATAGGGGCGCCAACCAGCTCTCCCATCAATTCCGGCCAACGCCTTCGTCCGCCGTAGCGGGGACCTGCGAGTCCTCCTCCGGTCGGCGCCACAGATACCAGGCTGCCAGCAACAGCGAGACCGGGATTGCCAGCTCCAGAACCTCTTCAAAGGTCTCATGGTGGGCCCGGAGAAACTCGTTGGCCCCGAGTCCCAGCTTTTCCAGCTTCCTCGGCAATCCATCGAGAACAAGCTTGCTGAATCCTGCCAGGAGCAGGGCAACCGCTATTCCCGATTCACTCCGCAGGCGCTGCCTCACCCCGAGCACAAGCCATTTCCAGTTCCGGCGTAGCAACATCCCGGCAATCACGAGAATGGCAACGATCACAACCACGGCCACGATCTTTTCGACAATGGGCACCTCCGCCGACTTGTAGAACTTGCTCTTGAAGATGCCCATCTCCGTGAACTTCTTGTCGAAGTCCAACTCCCTGCACATCAGCAACAGGACGACGATGGGGCAGAGAATGCGATTCAAGGTCTCCCTGACCCTCGCCCGGAAAACCAGGAATACGATGAGGATGGCGTAGAGCCACACCGTGAGGCTCTCAACCAAGCCGCCTTCCGCCGTCAGGGAAACGGAAGAATCCCCCAGTGAGGCAATCAGGGTTGCCAGCAACAACGCTAGCAGAATCGTCACCGTATAAGGCTTCATGACTCGGATCGATCACAATCAACTTAACAGGTTCACCAGGCAGGGCACAATCACCAACGTGGATCCCTCCCCGGGGCTCCTCGCATTTTCGTGCCTGCGCGCCCGTAAGATTCAGAAACGGATGGCATTCAATCCTCCTGATTCCTCCAAACCGCCTTGCGGGCCATCCACTCCTCCACGCCCGGAGTCATCCACAGCTCCGGGTCGACTCCCAGGCCATCCGCCACCCGGTTGATATAGTTGAAGTATCCGATGACCTGCACCGCAATCGTCAAGGCGCCATCATCGAAACCCTCCGCGCGCAGGGAAGACAGGTCCTTCCCGTCGGTCCTGCCGGGAAAGCGAGTGAGTTTCACGGCATAATCGCAGAGGGCCCGGTCCGCTGAAGACAGATCCATCTCCCGGTAGTCGAACACCAGCAGCCTCGCGCCGTCCTCGTCTCCTGATTCCCGGCCGAACTCAGCCGCATGCGAAAGCGTTCAGTAGTAACAATCATTAATGTTGCTCACGACCGCAGCGAGCAGCTCCCTCCTCGCAGCCGAAAGCCCGTTGGAAGACTTCATCAGTTTCATATAAAACGCCATGGAGCCCTCCAGGGCTTCCGGCTCCTGGCTCATCACCCTGATAATGTGGGCCACTCCGCCGGCTCGAGCCCGGGCCGCCCCGTAAACACCCCGGAGAACTCCTTCCGCTTCCTCTTCCGGAACCTGCACGATATAAGCCATGGGGCATACAAGCGCGAATCGGGTCCAAGGTCATCCCGGAAGCTCGTCCATTGCGTGATGCTTCCGGCCGGAACATGAATTGGAATTAAGGAAAACCTGATGATTTTGAGGTTTCGACGAGCCCACTGCCCCCCTCCGCAGCAGCCTATCGCACGATAGTGCCTCCGTCCCCAGCTCCACGAATAATGGAGATGACAGGGCGCAGAGAGACGTGCAGGATGAACGGGATGGAGACAAAGAAAACAGGCCGGATCGGAACTGGTGTTGCCCTGCTCCTTGCGTGTCTCGTCGGGCTACCCGGGCCACTGCTCGCCCAGCAGAAGGACCCGGCCCTCGATCTCTACTACCTTGCGACCGGTGCCTACAACCGCAAGCTCTACCCCGCAGCCATCGGTGGCTTTCAGGAATTCCTGCAGAAACACGCCACTCACCCCAAGGCCGACCACGCTCGCCAGGGAATCGCCCTCAGCTACTACGCGCAGAGGCAGTACAACCAAGCCATCCCGCACCTTGCGACTCTGCTGACCAAGGGCAATCTTCCCAAGGACATCAGCCGCGACCGCATTATCCTGATGCAGGGCCAGTGCCTCATGCGAGGCGGGCAGAAGGACCAGGCCCGTGCGCACTTCATCAAGGAGGCAGGGCGCCTGCAGAACCCGGCCTACAAGGCCTCCGCCCTTGGAGCCATCTGTGATATCTGCTTCGGGAAGCAGGAGTGGGAGCAGGTAGACCAGTGGGTCACCAAGCTCCTCCAGGCCAAGCTCACTCCCAATCAGATGGCCCGTGGCCTCTACCAGCAGGGCTTCGCCAACTACCAGCTCAAACACCACGCCAAGGCAGCCGGGATTCTCGAGAAGGTCACCCCTCTGGATGCGGATGCGATCTGGAAAACCCGCTCCTCCTATCTACTCGGCGAATGCTATACCATCGCAAAGGATCACGAGAAGGCCGAGCCTGCCTTCGTCGCTGCGCTCCCCGGCCTGGAGGGGTCCGACAGGACCGAGTGCCACTATCGCCTCGGGGTAACCCGGTTCATCCTGAAGAAATGGGCGCTGGCGATGGAGCAATTCGAATCCTTCCTCCAGGAGGAACCAGGGACCCGGCCCAAGGAGCAGAAACAGGAGAACCCGCACATCAAGGAGTCCCACCTCTACGTCGGACGCTGCCTCCTCGAGCAGGGAGAGTTTCAGAAGGCACAGAAACGCCTCGAAAAACTGCTCAGCGCGGAAGGGCCCCTGGGCGCCCGGGCCAACCTCTGGCATGCCCGCGTCTTCTCACGCCCGGAGCAGCCAGCCTATGATCGTGCCGCGGCCTCCCTCGAGCCCGCGGTCAAGAAATACCACAATATCTCCCCCGTCATTGACGACCTGCGCTTCGACTATGCCAACGCCCTGATGAGCCGTAAGAACCCGGACTGGAAGACGGCTGCACAGACGCTTGGACAAATCAACGGAGGGCGCTTCGGGCAGTTTGCAGAAGTGCTCTCCCAGCGATCCACCTGCTACCACAAGCTGAAGGATTTCAACACCAGCCTGAACCTCGCCAACGAGTTCCTCGACAAGTTCAAGGATCACGAGATGGCCGGTGACACCCGCTTCCTGCGTGCGGAGAACATGTTCCTCCTCAACCAGCTCGACCCTGCAATCCAAGCCTACCACGAGTTTCTCAACACCCACAAGGAACACCCCCATCATCTTGCCGCTTCCTTTCGTATTTCCCAGATCCATCACCACCAGGGTCGGTGGGACCAGTCTCTCGCCTCTGCCAAACCGCTCCTGGCCCGGAAGCCCGAGGGCCCGCTCTTCGCCCAGCTGGCGTTTCTGGTCGGCAACTGCCATTTCCGCAAGGAGCAGTGGAAGGAGTGCCTCGAACCCCTTGAGGCATTCGTCGCCACCCGCGTCACCAGGCAGGACAATAACAACCAGAGGGTGACTGCCGATTCCAACGTGGATACAGCTCTCATCCAGTTGGCGGTGGCCTATGACCGCACCGAGGATTCCGTCAAGGCCCTCGAGCACCTTGAAACCCTCACCCGGTTCTATCCCAAGCCCTGTCTCTTATACACATCTTGACGCTGCCGACGATATGCAGTGTGTAGAT
>CAWWCX010000346.1:0-4656 GCA_963935445.1 uncultured Roseibacillus sp. | reverse complement strand
GATCATGAGCCGCAGGCTGGCTTCCGGCTGACTCCCGATAAATGTGTTCAGGCCATTGCGATCAATCCGCCAGACCACGATGCTCTCGGCCGCCTGCACAGATGCACTTGCCCCGGCCTCTTCGAGATCGAACAGATTGACCTCGCCAAAGGAATCCCCTTCCTCCAGCCAGGCGGTGACCGCTGGTGCGACATGTTTCTGGAGCACCTTGCATCGCCCGGCAAGCAGGACGTAGAGATGATCCTGCGCGCCGCCTTCCTCGATCACGGTCTCTCCCTCATTGAAACTCAACTCCTCACCGAGTCCCTGCAATACTTCCCGCTCTTCACTCGTCAAGCTCTCCAGGAATCCGTGCTCCGGCAGCTGATGTTCGTTCATACTCATGGTCTCTCTCCGTAGATATGGCTCGCTTCTGGGCGTATTCCTTTACGGTCCATGCCCGGTTTGTCGAAAACAATCGAACTTGATTTTGGAGTCCAGCTTCGCGGCGTGGACCGGGACTCCCGCCTCCCGCCATGCCCGGGCCCCCGTGAATTCTGGGTGGAAAAAGTGATTATCCCGCCCGTCTTACCGGGGCTGGCCATCCGCCTTTTCCACGAACTGGGCAACCCGCCTCTCCATCACCTCAAGATACCGGGCCCGGGAATCAAAGGCGGGATCAGCCCGCCAACCCCGGAGGATGGTCAGGACTTCCCGGTCGTGAGCCTGCAGGGCCGCTCCAGACACCTGCTCCTCGGAAGTGAGCAGGTTGTCTGAAATCAGTTTGTTGTTGTTTGGATAGATCGCGGAAAAATTCTCCAGCTCCGTGGAGTTCCGCGATGGGTCGAGCAGCCATGACTTCACGATGTCCCGCTGTGCAGTATCGCGCAGGTCTGCCCGCGCGAACTGCTGCGCCGTCATTTGGGGCCTGCTCTGCTGCAGGGTCCGATCGGCCTTTATTCGCGCCAGCATCTGGACCGGTTCGCGCTGCACCAACCGGTCCAGGGTAAGAAATGCGGCGTGGGCCAGGTCCTGCCGATCCTTCCGCTGGACCAACTCCGAGAGCAGCGGCAGGGCCTCGGTTGCTCCCACATGCACGAGGACGTCAAAGGCGTTCAGGTATCCAACCGATGGCTGGGCCTGCCACTCGGGATGGGAGATCAGCGCTTCGGTCCGAGCGCGCAGGTAGTCCCTGTTGCCCCCGGAACGCTCGCCCTTCGCCACGTTCCTCAGGGCAATCGCCCACTCGTCCGCGGACGATTCGACCGCCAGGATTCCCCTGCTGATACGGGCCGCGGCTCCGGGGTCGATCTCGAGAAGGAGGTCCAGGAGAAAGACCCGCAGGGTCGGCCAGCCGTCCAGCATGCCCTCTCTCCCGACCCGGAACTCCAATCCGGTGCTGCGATCCTCATCACTCCCCAGAAACATCTCGATCTCGGCGACCGCGTCCGAGCGTGGCTTCCCGGCGAGTTTCTTCCCAAGGGAAACGAGGGAGTCCCTTCCCGGGGCGCTCCCAACCTCCCGCAGCCAGGTCAGCTCCCGGTCCGCGGTCCCGGCGGAGTCCTGATCCCTCGTCTCTTCCTTCTTACCTGCGGAGGCCTGGTCACCCCGCCATTGGCAAAGGTACACCGCAGAACCGATGCCTGACAGGACGAGGACAGGGACGAGGAGACGCCTCAGCATGACAATCCAGGGAACTGAGCGTGCGCCAGCTCCCGGCTCTCCGGGAGGGCTGTGGCCATGCATGGGTGAAGGGGCATCCTACTTTTTGGTCATGTCATAGACTCCCTGCCGGATCGGTTCTCCCCGTTCAAGAAGCTGAAGATAGAACCTCGCCGGCCCGTCTCCACTCGTGCCGCGCATGCGGTCTACCGCCTCAAAACACCGACGCGCTTCCTCAAAATCGTCGCTTTCGAGGGCCGCAATGCCCTTTGCGTAGATCCCGCTCCACTCCGGTTCATCAATTTCCGCCACCGGCCCGACCAATTCAAATACTGCCGTCGGTTCCTTCCGCCCCTTGACCCGGAACCTTCCCAGTTTCCTGGTATGGAATTCCCCACCGAGCCGGCTCTCGATCTCCTCACTGATCAGGATACGGGTCCCGAACATCTTATTCAACCCTTCCAGCCGTGCCGCAACGTTCACCGGGTCGCCAATCATTGTGTAGTCCACTCTCTGCCGGCTCCCGATATTTCCTGCGACCACCTCCCCGAAGTGCACCCCGATCCTTGTTCTCAAGGTCACTCCTTCAACCACCAGGGTATCGTCCTGGGACAGGTACCACGCTGCCCGGGCCGCGTTCAACGATGCCTGCGGATCGGCAATCGGCGCCCCCCAGGCCGCGAAGATGGCATCCCCGATGAACTTGATCACCACCCCGTCGTAATTGAAAATATGTCCGGTGGTGCGCTCGAAGTAATCGCTCAGCGCCTCCACGATCCGCTCGGCATCACCAACCCGCTCGCACATGTTCGTGAACGCCTCGAGATCGGTGAACATCATGGCGGCATCCACCTTCTCCCCTCCGAACTTCATCCTGAAGCCATCCTCGGAAAGCTTCTCAAGCATCTGCGGGGACAGGTATTTCTTGAAGGCGTCTTTCAACTGCTGCTGCTCCCGGCCGAGCTTCACCCTGAAGACCCGTTCAATATAGTACCGGGATCCCGACCCCCATCCGAGGGCAACGGGCACCTGCAGGAAGGCCACCACGCTCCATGGGAACCACATGTGGCCCTGCGTCATGACAAGAACACCGGCCGCCACCAGGGCCCCGACGCAGAGCAAGGCCACGACCACGGCGCGCAGGGGGCGCAGCCACGAAAGAAGAAAACCCACGAATATCCCGGACAGGATCACGAGCAGGGTGTCACTTCGGCTGCTGGAGCGTACCAGCCAGTTCTGCTCCAGAAGATTGATCAGCCCATTCGCCTGGACTTCCGGTCCACCCATCAGTGGCAGGTCGCCCCCGGCATCAAGACGATGAAAAGGCGTCGAAAAGAGGTCGAGACCCAGTTCCTCCCCCACGATGCCGGGTTTCGCCCCCACGACCACGATCCTGTCCCGGAGGAGGTCCGGCACTCCGCCCATCACTTCTGATGCACCCAGTGAGAGAATGGCCGGAGCCTGGTCCGTCTGTCCCGGGCGCCGTGGGGGTCCGGCATAGTTAAGCCACCGTTTTGGTTGCAGCCGGTCCTCTTCACGCAACTCCCCTCCCAGCACTTGAGCGGCCTTCCAGGTCAATGAAGGCTCATCAGGCGTCCCCGTCACGAGCTCCCGGACCATGTAGTTCTTTCCGCTGATCAGGGCCACGATTCCAAAGTCATCCGCCGCACCGATCAACTGGTCGTTCGGAGGAATCAACCTCTCCACCAGGACTCCCGCCTGCTCATAGCTTTCCCGGCCGCATGCGAGAAACACGTGCCGTCGGGGAGAGCCCTCGACCGGATCCCAGTTTTCGTCCACTCCCCGGAAGCGCAGCATTGCCGCCGCAAAGGCCTCGTCCACGGCAGGGTCCTCCGAGGGCTGGTCGAACAGCAGATCATAGACGACCGCACGCACCCCGGCTTCTCCAAGCTTGTCCAGAAGGGCCGCCTGCTGGCTTCGATCAAGGTGTTCTCCGTCGAGCTTGTCGAGATAGACGAGGCTCACCTTCTCCGCGGTCTTGCCGGGGTAGGCCAGGAAGGGCAGGTCGTAGCTCAGGTAACGGAGGGAGTCCCCCATCCTGCTGAGCCCGAGGTAACCGGCTGCGACGGAAAGCCCGATTCCCAGCACCGCGGCGGCCAGCCGAACAGTCCACTCGACTCGGGTCATCTTCGGCTTGGACCTTGCGCGGGGGGACATTCTTCAGGCTAAAAACTGATTCGACACCTGAGGACCGTGGTTCGTTCCCGGGCGATGTTTCCGTAGGGGCTCAGCGGACTGAACCGGTAATCGTTGTCGGCGATATTGAGAACTCCGGCACTGATCTCGCACCGGTTGTCGTTGAAGCGGTAGCCGACCAGGGCATTGATCTGCAGGGTGTCATCATCAGCACGCGGCGCGGCGCCCGGGGAGAGCCCCCGCGGGTCGTCATCGAGCTCCTGCAGGTACCAATTGGCCTCCACCGTTGCAAACAGGCCACCGGGCGAGTTCCAATGCGCGTTCAGACCGATCTCATGGAGAGTAGCCCGGTCCTCCACATCCGCGACTGCAGCCCCACTCCCCACCAGCTCCGGAAAGATCGTTCGGAGCTCCGAGCGGGTCATTCGGTAGCCGGCTCCCAGCGCGAACTCATTTCCCAGCAACTGGTTGACCGAGAACCCAAGCGCGATTTCACGGTAATCGAGAACCTGGGAAGTGCTGTCCGGAAAAAATGCCGGGGAGATGGGGAAGACCCCGGAATCAAAACCAGAAAAGGCCCCCACCGTTCGATCCACGTCCTGCTCGATGACCCGGACGTTCGCCCCCCACCAGGTCCGGGTTGGCAGGCTGCCCTCGACGCTCAGGCCCATGATCCGGAAAAGGGGGTTCTCAACCGAACCCGCTACCGACTCCGAGATAACTGTCCGGTAGGCCTGGTTGAACCCGGCCAGTTGGACCGGTTCCAGGCGCACGCTTTCGTCAAAGGTAACCCCACCCATCCCCTCGGTGTAGACCTGTCTCTTATACACATCTGACGCTGCCGACGATATGCAGTGT
>CAWWCX010000345.1:0-4660 GCA_963935445.1 uncultured Roseibacillus sp. | reverse complement strand
AGGCCAGGATCAGAATGGAATCCCAGGCCTGCTCGGCGGTCATTCGGCGAAGCACCGGACCAGCAAAAAGGTAATCGCCGATGTCACCGAGGGGCGGCGTGGGACTGGCCTCTGCCTGATAGGCATGCGTATTGAAGACCACGCGCTGGAATTCCCGCAGGTCAAAATTGAGACCCACCACCAGCCGCGCGAGCCCGGCGAGGAGCTCCGGATGGGAGCCTTTCTTGAGATCATCGAGATCATAGATCGGTTCGTGCACGGCAATGCCGAACATCTGCTTCCACATACGGTTGGCGATATTAGCCGCAAAACGTGGATTGTCCGGGTGGGTCATCCAGCGCGCGAAGGAATCACGCAGCGTATGAGTATTCTTCAGGTCCACCTGGTAGGCCGGCCCCTTGTAATCCGAAAGGCTCCAGGAAATCAGGCGGGGTATCACCATGGATCCCGGCTTCACATCATCGTAAGCGTAGTCCTCAGGGTAGATGAGCCCGTTCTTACCCGTATCCCTGATCCGGTGCATGCTCGGGGAGAAGACGGTAGCACCATCCTGCTTGGTGAGGTCGGCGTGGGCCTTGATGCGGTTGCCGACTTTGCGCGGATCACGATGGCTCACATCGGTCGCGCCGAAAAAGGCGGCCATTTCGTAGAATTCCCTCTGGGTCCAGTCGGCGAGGGGGTGGTCATGGCATTGGGCGCAACTCACATTTGCACCGAGAAAAACCGTAAGGGTATTCGAAAGACTGTCCAATGGCATGCCGGTATCCCGAAGCAGATAGCCGGTTGCACCATTCGTGGCCGTGCTGCCATCGGCGGCGAGCATGCCGCGCACAGTCTCGTCCCAGGAGCGGTTCTCGCGGATGCCATCCTTCAGCCAGCGCTGATAGAGGCCGTACTTGGCGCGCTTGATGGTCGATTTGATGCGAAGCGTGTCAGCGTACCAATTGAACTGGTGGGACACGTAGCCCGCGCTCACGAGCAATTTGTCGATGAGAGCTGCGCGCTTCTCGGGGTTGGTATCCTTGACGAACCTCTTGGCCTCCTCGGGAGTCGGAATCCGGCCCACGGTATCGAGGTAGATCCGGCGCACGAATATTTCATCGCTGGAAGGCCCGTTGCGTTTCTGGCCCTCGGCCGCAAGCTTGGAGGCAATCCGGCGATCGATGGCAGCCGCCGCCTGCTGCACTTGTTGCTGACTCAGGGCCAGTTCACGATTGATCGCCACAGGCGGTGGATTCTGCACCTTGGCAAGCGGCCCCAGCTCCAACGGTTCAACCACCGGTTTCTCGCCGCCCTCCGGAATCGACCTGCCCTTCTTCTTGCGCTCGGCCATTCTCTCGGCCTTCCTGGTCTCTTTCTTCGACAGCGCCTTCCCAGCAAGCAGTTGAGGCACCGCCAAGCCGGGCAGGCCAACAGCGACCAGCACGAGACAGAGGATACGTTTGATTCTCATGGAAGAAATGTCTTCAACCTGCAAAGCGAGAAAGGCCCATTGTTCGCCTCCCTGAAAAGTTAAACTGCCTTTCTCAAGAATAGTTGCGAACGCCTCGAGGTTTTATTCTTCCGAGCAGGATCGCTCGATCCGTTGTGTGCTCTTGAAAGCCACAATTCTCCTCCCTCCTTTTCCTTACCCTACCAGGGCGAGAAGGACGCCGGCAGCTACCGCAGAGCCGATAACGCCCGCCACATTGGGCCCCATGGCATGCATGAGGAGGTAGTTGTTGGGGTTGGCCTCCATGCCGACCTTGTTTGTGACACGTGCGGCCATCGGAACAGCGGAAACGCCAGCCGACCCAATGAGGGGGTTGATCTTCTCCTTCAGGAAGAGGTTCATGACCTTGGCGAGGAGAACTCCGGAGGCTGTGCCGATAGCAAAGGCGAGGAGACCAAGGCCCAGGATTCCGAGCGTCTCGTAGGCGAGGAATTTATCCGCCGCCAGTTTGGATCCGACGCCGAGGCCAAGGAGAATGGTGACGATATTGATCAGTTCGTTCGCAGCCGTCCGGGAGAGGCGTTCCACAACTCCGCACTCCTTGAAGAGGTTGCCCAGCATGAGCATGCCGACGAGGGGTGAGGCCGAGGGCAGGAGGAGGGCGCAGATACCGACTACCATCAGGGGAAAGATAATGCGTTCGATCTTCTTCACCGGTCGCAGTTGCTTCATCTCGATCTTGCGCTCCTCTGCGGAAGTGAAGAGTTTCATGATGGGCGGTTGGATGATGGGAACGAGGGCCATGTAGGAATAGGCCGCCACCGCGATTGCGCCGAGGAGTTCGGGCGCGAGTTTTCCAGCCAGGAAGATGGCGGTGGGCCCGTCCGCTCCGCCGATGATCGCGATGGCACTAGCGTCCTGGATGGAAAAATTGATGGCGTCCACCGCGCCGGAGAGCCAGAGGGCTCCGATCAGGGTTGAGAAGATCCCGAACTGGGCGGCGGCTCCGAGCAAGGCGGTCTTTGGGTTGGCAAGGAGCGGCCCGAAGTCAGTCATGGCGCCCACGCCCATGAAGATGAGAAGGGGGAACATTCCGGTATCGATTCCGAAATCGAAAATCATATACAGGAATCCGCCTTCCTCGGTCATTCCGCTGTAGGGAATGTTCGCGAGAATTCCTCCGAATCCGATCGGGATCAGGAGAAGCGGCTCGAATTTCTTGGCAATCCCGAGGTAGATCAGGAGGAGGCCGACTGCCACCATCACGAGCATGAGGAAACCCGTAAGGCCATTTGTGAAATAGCCGTGCAACCCGGTGCTTTCCCAGAGGTTGCGGATCTTTGTGGCCGCTCCCTCGGAAGACTCGGGGCTGATTGCCGCTGGTTCACCGGCAGCAAGGGCGGTTGCCACCGAACAAACCACCGCGAGGGCGATGGTCAGAAGAAGGATGATTGAAGGGCGCCGGGTTTTCATCTGGTCAGGAAAGCGTGGCGAGCAACTGGCCGGCGGTGACCTGGTCACCCGGTTTCACAAGGAGTTCGTGGACGGTTCCGGAGAAGGGGGCCCCAACGGTCATCTCCATCTTCATGGCCTCGAGAATGAGTATGGTCTCTCCCTCTCCGACGCTCTGGCCGGGCTGGGCGACGATCTTGTAGACGGTTCCGGCCATTGGGGCGTCGAGCCTCGACAGGTCTTCGGTGCTCGCCGGGGCGGCCTTCCCGTCAGCGCTGTCTCCCTCGGACACCTTGATGTCGAGACTGCGGCCATCGACGGAAGCTTTGCCGTGGTCATCAAAACGCACGACGAAGGATTCGCCGTCCACCGACACGGTGTAGGCGTTGGACGCCTCCGTGGAGGATTCCGGTTCGATCTTACGGACACCGGTCGTGGCGTTGCCCTGCAGGAAGGCAATACCCTTCTCCCCGCATGAGGCGGCAATGAAGATGTTTTCCTCGCTCACCTCGAGGCCTTCCTCTTCAAGGCGGGCCCTCGCGGGTGCGATGCCCTTGTCGGGATTGGCCTCATCGATCTCGAGCGGGCTCTCGGTGGTGGGCTCGAGGCCCATTTTCTCCGAGGCTTTTCTGACAACTTCAGGATCGGGCTGGACGGGTGTCTTTCCGAAGTAGCCGAGGACCATCTTGCCGTAGCCCTCGGCGAATTTTTCCCACGGGCCGAACATGACGTTGTTGAAGGCCTGCTGGAAATAGAACTGGCTGACGGGGGTTACAGAGGTTCCAAAGCCCCCGAGACGGACGACTTCTCCCATCGCGTCAATAACCTCCGGATAACGGTCGAGAATGCCATTGTCGCGCATCATCTGGGTGTTGGCGGTAAGGGCGCCGCCGGGCATGGGGCTCCAGGGGATCAGCGGTTCAACGGCCTTGGCTTCAGGTGGCATGAAGTAGTCCTTCATGCAGTCCTTGAAGACCGCCTCCGCTTCCATCACACGGTCGATATCGATATCGAGTTCAAAGTCTGTTCCCCGCAGCGCGTGCCACATGCTCGCGACGTCGGGTTGGCAGGTGCCCCCCGAGCATGGAGCGAGGGAGAGGTCGATCTGGTCCGCTCCGGCTTCGATCGCGGCCTGGTAGCAGACCACTCCGGTGCCGGCGGTGTCATGGGTATGAAAAACGATTTTCGTTTCCCCGGGGAGACGCTGGCGGGCCCGCTTGATGGTCTCGTGGATGACAGAGGGGTAGGACGTTCCGGACGCGTCCTTGAAGCAGACGGCCGTAAAGGGAATGCCAGCCTCGAGGATGTCCTCCAGGATTTTGAGGTAGAAGTCTGGGTCGTGAGCGCCGCTGCATCCGGGCGGGAGGGCCATCATGGTTACGCAGACTTCGTGGTTGAGGCCTGCGTCGGTAATTGACTTCCCGGAATCGATCAGGTTGTTGACATCATTGAGGGCATCGAAGTTCCGGATCGTGGTCATCCCGTGCTTCTTGAACATGCGGGCGTGGAGGTCGATGATGTCCCGTGGCTGGGAGTCGAGGGCGACCACGTTGATGCCGCGCGCGAGGGTTTGAAGGTCTGCGTCGGGTCCGGCGGCCTCCCGGAAGGAGTCCATCATGTCGAAGGCGTCCTCGTTACAGTAAAAGTAGAGGCTCTGGTAGCGGGCTCCGCCACCCGCTTCAAAATGGGTCATTCCTGCCTCGCGGCACGCTTCAACGGCGGGGAGGAAGTCCTTGGTGAAGACGCGGGCTCCGAAGACGCTTTGGAAGCCGTCCC
>CAWWCX010000344.1:0-4664 GCA_963935445.1 uncultured Roseibacillus sp. | reverse complement strand
ACACTGCATATCGTCGGCAGCGTCAGATGTGTATAAGAGACAGCACCTCTACCATTATGCCCTCCATCGTGCCGCAGCTCTTCCCTCCAAGCCAGACCAATGTCAGGCCAGTCCCCACCCGCTAGTTCTGGAGCTCCCCGGTATGCGGAGGGCGAGTGCAGGCAACATCTCTCCGCTCCCTGCCACGAGGAAGCGCGACACCAAGTTTCTGTCCGCCCGGCCCGCTCTCAGGCTCCCGGAGAAGAATACGAAGGGGACCAGCAGGATCGATCCAGAGCCGCCAGCATCTTTACCGCCTGCCACGCCGCTGTCACATTGTGCACCCGGAAGATCTGGCCTCCACCCTGCATGCCTGCCGCCAGCAGCCCGATCGTTCCAGCGTCCCGCGCAGCGGGATCCTCGATCCCGAGCACCTCTCCGACCACAGTCTTGCGCGAAACAGGGAGGAGGATGGGGCACTCCAACCCGGCAAGCTTTGGAAGCGCGGCCACGAGGGTGAGATTATCCTCCCGCTGCTTGGCGAAATCGATGCCCGGGTCAAGGACGATGCGGTTCCGCGAGAGTCCGGCCGACTCGGCTACCGCAAGGCGTTCGCGGAAAAAGCGCTCAAGCTCGGACATGATGTTCGCCCAGCGCTGCTCGGTTTGGGCCACCTTCGGCGGACCCACGGTATGCATGATGAGAAGAGCCGCTCCCCACTGCGCGCACAACTGAGCGTTCCCCGGCTCCGGCAAGCCCCCCATGTCGTTGATAAGCTCCGCTCCGAGGGCCAGCGCTTCTGCCACCACTTCGCTGCGCCACGTATTGACCGCCAGCACCGGGGGCCACACCTGCTCTTCATCTCGGGGTTGCGCTCTTGCGACCACTTCGGGCCACTTCTCCAGAAACCCCCGCAGGCGGGCACATTCCTCCCCAACTGGAATGGCATCGCGGTTGGTGCGGGCACTCTCGGCGCCGACGTCCACGATGTCCGCCCCTTCCTCCACCTGCCTCGCCGCCTGGTCCGCCGCCCTGTCCAGGTCCAGGGTGCCATCCCCTGAGAACGAATCATCATTCACGTTTACGATCCCCATCACGAGGGGGCGCCGTGGAAAACGCAGGAAGCGATTGGGGAGCCGGAGAGTCATGGTGGGCGGGGACACACTTCCCAAGGTTGTCGCAACACTTTCAGCACACCCGCCCCGGCGTGCCTAGACGGAAAGTGACCCGCCATTGTCCCCGGCACCCAGCTTCTCCAGAAAGGGCACGGCCCGCCGGGCCCACTCCTCCGGGCCCGGATAGGCCCCCGCACCATCTCCCCATGCCGAGCGCAGCATGTCGGTGTCAATGACTCCCGGGTTCAGGGCCACCGCAGCCACCCCGCTGGGAAGCTCATCGGCAAGGGCCTGGGTCATTCCCTCGACCGCCCACTTGGTTGCGCAGTAGGGCGCAACCTCCGGCGAGGTAGAACGGCCCCATCCCGAACTGAAATTGACCGCCACCCCGCTTCCCCTCTCGATCATGACCGGGAGGGCATGCCGCAACACGTTAGCCACACCCCTGATATTGACATCAACGACCCGGTTGAACTCCTCGGAGCTGACTTCCCAGAGAGGAGCAGGGTCGTTGATAAGAGCCGCATTGTTGAGGAGGAGGTCAGGCGCTCCCACTTCGCGCCTTGCCGCCTCACAGAACGCCTGCACCTCGTCCTCCTCCACCACGTCAACCGAGGCAAGAAAATGCCCTGCTCCCAGTTCGCCGGCCACCGCTTCCAACCCCCCCGGGCTCAGGGCGCACCCTGCCACCTTCCACCCGCGATTCGCCAGACCCCGCGCCATCGCCTTTCCCAGTCCACGTGAGGCCCCCGTGATCCATGCCACCTTCGTTGTCGCCATGACCAGACGCTAGAAGATCCAGCTCGCCTGCCCATGGAAAAATCCACCTGCCCTCCGAACACCCCCTGAAAGACGATTTTGTTTGGCACTGCTACCCCGGACCGTCCATCAAGGGCCAATCGCCTCCGATACCCGGGATCACGATGACCAGAAAGACGAACCCTCCGAATCGAACGGCAAGCTGGCGCCGATGGATGTTCCCGACGGGATTGCTCCTGCTCATCATCACGCCTTTCCTGATCGTCCTCTCGATCGAGAAGAAAACGACCGCCGCGTGGGATGCGTTTCTCACCAAGTGGGAGTCCTCCGGGGAAAAGTTTGGCCTCCATCACCATCTCCCTGCCCCCGTTCCCACTTCCGACAATCTTGCCCTTCACCCGGCCCTTGGCCCTTTCCTCAAGACGCAGGACCCTGACATGGACTGGCGCCAGGCCCTTCCCGCAGATCTCCCCGGATGGAACGAGAACGCCTATCTGCTGTATCTCAAGGAACTTAGTGAGGGGAAGGCTGCCAGCATCTTTCCCAGCTTCGGGCTCGATCCATGCAGCCCGCCGGAATTCCGCAGCCACCTCGGGCGGCCCTACCAGGAGTGGAGCACGCTCATGGACCGCTACGGACAGGCTGTCCAGGAACGCCGTTACCTGGCCTATGAGCTCGACTGGAGCCGCCTCTTCATTGACCAGGATTTACCCGACGTTTCCGCCTACTCTCGCCTCGGCAAGGCCTTCCTCGCCCGCGCTGCCATCCGGAGGGCACTGGGGGAAGCCGGAAGCAGCCGGGAAGACCTCTCGACCGCCATGCGCTTGGCGCGCTCCTACGACCGCCTCCCATTGCTTCTCTGTCAGGTTCTGCAGACTGGCCTGCTCACGTCCCTCCTCGATGAAATCCGAGCCGGGCTCGACGAACGCTTTTTTGACCAGACCCGGCTCGGGGAAATTGCAGACCTCCTGGAAGAGGCCCCCACCCTGCCCGGCAACTATCTGGCCGGACTGCGCTTCGAACGCGCTCTCATTCTCGAGTTGCTGACCGTCGTGGAGGCCTCGGGCGATCCCGGCGTTCTCCCCAATCCCTCTGCCAGCAGGCAAGGAGGTGCCATCCGTCACGCTCTCAACCGGCGCTGGATGAACGCTAACCGGCTCGCTCTCTGCGAGGACCAGCAGGAACTCTTCCTTGGACCCGGGGCCCGCCTCGCCGATGTCGACCGGTGGCAAACCTCTCTCAGTCTCCGCCTGGCCGACCGCTGGGGGCAGTTCATTGCGCCATTGGGACATGAGGGACTGGTCTCCGCCCAGTTGGGGACCGGGCTCGCCTGGACCCTCTTCACCGCCGACGCCACCCTCCACCGCACGCGCATGGCGGTTGCCCTCTCCCGTTACGAGGCCGAGCACGGGGCCTTTCCTCCCCGCCTCGGCGACCTCCTGCCCACCTACCTGCCGTCCCTGCCGGAACTCGATGCGGGCATTAAACTCCGCTACCAGCTCCTTCCCAACGGGGGCTGGCGCCTGAGCCTGCAGGTCCTCGACAGGGGCCGGGACGACTGGGAAAGCCGTTCCTGACTGGAAATTCCGCTGGTTTCCCGGTCTTTCCCTTCGCAGACCTCTCGAAATTCCTTGACCGGGCACGGGATCACCGCTTTTCTCCCCGCCCCGCAATCCAGCCCCCTTTGAGCGATGTCACGAGTCTGCAGCATTAGAGGTTCCAGCCCCCGCATGGGGCGCAAGATCCACCGTTCCGGATTGGCCAAAAAGAAGGGCGGCATTGGCCGTCACGTGACCAAGACCGTGAAGCGCACGGTGAGCCCCAACCTCAAGACAAAGCGGATCTGGGTCCCGGAGCTCGGTCGATACGTGAAGGTCAAGGCCAGCTGCAAGGCCTTCAAGACCATCAACAAGAACGGCGCTTACGCCACTCTGAGGAAAGCCGGGCTGGTCAAATAACGCCCGCCCCGGCGCCCTGTCCGTGTCCCGGATCACCGCGGCGACCTCGCTGGGCTCACTCTCCCCAGGCCCGTTCAGGCCTCCCCCGCGCACACGGTGAGGATGGCATCACGCATTCCGTGAATCTTCTTTTTGTCCGCCGGCACAATAGCGGCCAGGCATCCACCCAGCCGCGGCCTTCCCTCCCCGTCCAGGAAGTAATACGGGCAAAGCCGGGCACGTCCACGCATCATCTCAACCGACCCCGTAACAGGGTCATAGTAGGGCTGGTCCACCAAGCGCGCCTCGCGGAACTCCTGTAGGATCCAGGGCTGTGTATGAAACTCCTCACAAGCCCGTTCCAGCGCCTTCGCCCACTCGTTTCCGGGAGCATCATGCCCGATGATCACCCCCCGGCTCCCCCACGCCAGCTCACTGAAACCGCTGATCTTGAGCACCAAGCGCCGCTTCTTCTGGCTGAAGGCCGCCACCTCTGACCAGTCATTCACCTCGAGGCGAGGCAGGACGGCCTGGGGAGGCAAGGGAGCGGGATCCACAATCCAGCCATGGGGAACCAGTTCCTGAATCCGCCGAAGGTGATTCCCACGCAACTCGGCTTCCCACACGCCACGTAGGGCCGGCGACCAAAGGAGTGCCAGCCAGAGCTTCTCTTCGAAATGAGGTTTGAAGGGCGGAGTCACATCGGGACGCTGCGCCAGGGCCCGGGCAGCGGGAATGGACTCCCAATCGAAAAGCTCGAAGAAGCGATACAGCGCCCCTTTCATGTCTCCGGCATCGCATTCCTCTGCTGCCGCGACGCCCCAAGGCCCCTGTCTCTTATACACATCTGACGCTGCCGACGATATGCAGTGTG
>CAWWCX010000343.1:0-4675 GCA_963935445.1 uncultured Roseibacillus sp. | reverse complement strand
GGACAAGTCCGCTCCACTGGCCAGCGTGAAAGACGCATCCGAGGTGAACACCCTCGTCCGGGACGCGACCAGGACGAACCGGACAAGTCCGACCCTCGGCCAGAGTCCGCCTGCAGGGGCCGATATTCTGGTAGGAGGTGCGATTGATCCAAAACTCGTCAGGGGCAAGGGAGAGGGCGGCCTGCTTTCTCCCCCCGCTCAAACAATTAAGGAGTATGGCGACTTCACCATGCACCTTGAATTCCGCCTTCCTTACAAGCCAAAGTCTCCGCTCAGCAGCCAGGACCGGGGCAACAGCGGGGTCTACCTGCAGAACCGTTATGAAGTGCAGGTCCTCGACACCTTCGGCCTGGTCTATGATCGAAATCATGTAAAGGTCCCTGTTCGCTCGGACCCCAAACAGTGGTGCGGCTGTTTTTATCGCTTCAAGGCCGCCGACCTGCCCATGTGTTTCCCTCCCCTCGTCTGGCAAACCTACGACATCGACTTCACGGCCCCCAGGTTTGATGCCGCCGGCCGGAAGACAGCCGAGGCCACCATCACCGTCGTCCACAACGGGGTAACAATTCACGATGCCGTCAAACTTCCCAAGGGAACCGGGATCGGGGGCACACGCAAGGAAGTCCCCCGGGGCCCGATTATCTTCCAGGGCCACGGAAACCCGGTGGTTTTTCGCAACGTCTGGATTCTGGAGAAGTAGCCGCTTCAGGCTACCCGCTCGAATTCGAGCACCCGGTAGAAGAACCCAGCCTCTCCCCCGGGGGTGTCTGTCATCCTGCGGACCCCACTGACATTTCCCTGCATGAGGTTGGGGGGTAATGACAGATCAGGTCTCCAAGTCGAAACTGAACTCCACCCGGTAATCCCGGGTCGCATCACTCTCCCAGCTGATTTCACATACGCCGGCCTCGGCGAGCGCAGAGACTTCCCTCTCCCCCCCAGTGCGAGGCGGTTTCGCCGATGTTCAGGCCCGCGCCTTAAAAGCCCGCCACGCTCCACCCCTGGCGGTAATTGCGGCTGAGCAGTCTGCTGGCAGCTGCATTATTGGTGATCTCCATCTTTTTGGAATCCCAGCTGAGCAGGGTGTCGGGGGTGCGAATGGCCACCGTTCCCAGCAAGATGGCCTCGGTCATCGGTCCGGTCTGTTCGAAGTAGGATTCATTCTTGGCCAGCCCGTGGATGGCATCCGCAAAGTGGTGATAGTGATTGCGGGGGGACAGTTGAGGGGCCTCTACCGACTTGAATTTCCCGGGAGGCAGCAGGGTCGGCATCTTGCCATTGGGAAGAATGATCGAGCCCTCCGTACCAATCAGCATGGCGGATTCAGGGGGATAGGTCTCGTGGATTTCCCTGGGCACAAGCGCCTGCACCTCCTTGGGAGGGTAGAAAAGGCCGTCAAACCATTCCACTGTAAGTTGGTCACCCTCGGTCATCTCCGTCCCGGGAAAGTTCCAGGTGATGTGATCACTCTGCGGCCAGGTATCCGCTCGGCGCGCCGGAGAGTCCTTCCAGGACTTCTGCACCCGCGCTTTCACAGTTTCCGGGGCCGTCAGCCCCAGAGCCTTCCACGTGGCGTCAAACACATGGCAACCGATGTCTCCCGACCATCCCGTTCCGAAATCAATCCACGACCGCCACTTGGAGGGGTGGTAGATCCCCGCCGCGTAGGGCCGAACCGGTGCCGTGCCTGTCCAGAGGTCCCACGCCAGATGATCCGGCGCTTTCTGCGGAGCATCCGGCCTCGGGCCCACGAAGCGATAAGTCTCAATCGCTCCCGGGCGGTTGGAGCAGAGGACTACACGCTTGATCTTGCCAATCACGCCATTTTTCACCCAGTGCACAAAAGTGCGGTCACCCGCTCCCGAGGCGGCCTGTGTTCCGAGTTGAGTCTTCACTCCGGCCTTGCGGGTCGCCTCCGTCAGGAGACGCACTTCCGCCACGTCATGGCAGAGGGGTTTTTGGCAGTAGACATGCTTTCCCTCCTGCACCGCAGTCATGGCGATCGGGAAGTGCATGTGGTCGGGAACCGTGACGTTCACCGAATCAATCCTGTCGCCCTCCCGGGCGAGCAACTCGCGCCAGTCCGAGTAGGTCCGCGCATCAGGCACCGCCTTGGAGGCCTTGGCCAACCGGTTTCTGTCCACGTCACAAATCGCCACTACTTCGGTTCTGCCGTGCGATTTGAACTGGTTGAAATCATTCCAGCCCATGCCTCCCACTCCGATGCAGGCATGCTGCCCCTTGCTGTTCAAGTTGGCGGCGCGGGTAACCGCCGGCGCAGCCAGGGCGGCTCCAGCGGTGGTCTTCAGAAATGTACGGCGAGACGTGTTCATGGTATCGGGGTCTTATAGGAATCCTGAGGCCCACTGGCAACCAAGGATCCGACACTTTACAAAACCGGCGACAGGAGTGCTTGTTGCGCAGCATTCGGCAGCTAAATTCAGTCGAAATGGCAACGAATACATCCATGTCCAGCTCCCGCCGCAAGTTCCTGACCACCTCCACCCTCGCCACCGCCGGCCTGACAGCTGGCTCACAGCTGGTCACCGGGGACCAGAAGGCTGCCCCCTCCTCCAAGGGCCCCTCCCTGGAGGGGCGCATCTTCAAGGCCCTGAAGGGCGGGAAGAAGGGCAACGAAACTCCGCTCCAGTTCTTCGAACGCCTGAAAGGCCTTGGATTCGACGGCGTGGAAAGTGGCAACGCGAACCAGGCAGGCGCCTACGCAGAGGCAACAGAAAAGACCGGCGTGATGTTCCACGGCCTCGTCTGCGGCTGGCACTGGGGCGCAAACCGGCTGAGCAACCCCGATGCTGAGGCGCGTGCCCGGGGGCTCGCACTGATGGAACAAAACATCAGGGACACCTACCGGCTGGGCGGCTCCTCCGTACTCCTCGTGCCCGGCCGGGTGGGAGGGGCTCAGGAGACCCACCAGGATGTCTGGGATCGCTCAATCGCAGAAGTCCGCAAGATCCTGCCCCTTGCCAGCCGGCTCGGTGTGCGGGTTCTCATTGAGACGGTCTGGAACGGTTTCTGTGAATCACCGGAAGTCTTCCGCGACTATCTTGACGCCTTCGACAATCCATGGGTTGGCGCCTACTTTGACATCGGCAACATGCAAAAGTTCGCGCCCGCCGAGGAATGGATCCGCACCCTCGGCAACCGCACCGTCAAATTGGACATCAAGGACTGGGGAAAGAAAAACGGGTTCTGCCGACTCGGGGAAGGCGATGTCGACTGGGACAAGGTCCGAGTCGCCCTTCGGGAGGTTGGCTTTTCAGGCTGGGCTACCCGTGAAGGGCGCGACAAGGGGCTGGAGGATACCTCCTCCCTCATCGATCAGTTACTGATCGGCAAGACTTAGGTTTCTCTTGTCCGGACCGGTTTCAGTCCCTTTTTCCAACCGTTGCCAGCGCTCCTCTCACAGCCTGAGCAACATGCTCTCCAAGCAGGACGGATCCCTCCGGCTTGAAGTGGACATTGCCTGGCCGGACCGCGAACTCATCCATCTTCCCCGCCATGACCGCATGCAGGTCATTCACGGCCACACGATGTTTCTTCATCACAACCAGAGCGGCTTGGTTGTAACGCAAGTCATCGCCAACCTTGCGACCTGCCTCTCCCTCCGGCACCGGGGTAGTGGTGGCAAAGATCAACCTGGCCTTGGTTCGCTTCAGGCGTCGCACAAGCTCCTCCAAATTGGCCGCATACTCTTCCACGCTGTGCGCAACCTGCCCCTTCAACTTGTCCCGCTTCCCCTGTGTCTTGGACTCGGGGTGACGATAACAGAGATCATGGAGACCCCAATTGAAATGAATGACATCCCACTTCTTCTTCCCTACCCATGACTCAAGGTGTTCCAGCCCCTTGCTCGTCGGGCCGCCATTGGTGGAGATCCGGTGCACATTGGCAACGCCCTGCAAAGCAGCACGCGCCGGCAGGGTGTAGCCAATCGAAATGGAATCACCAATCAGCAGGACCCGTGGCAGGTCGGGAACGTCCACGATGGGCGTCATCGGGCCCCTCTTCTGCGCAGGACTGATCGACGCAAGGCAGGTCAAGGACAGGAAAGGCAGCAGCATCCGCATGCAGGCTGTTATGGAAAATTCCAGCGCTTCCGTCAAAACCACCGTTCCCACCATGGAATTAATCAATAATTAATGACAAACGATCAGGAAAAGCTCGTATACCCAGCCGCAAAAAAACAAACATCCATCACATGAAGAAGCTCCCTGCTATCATCGCATGCAGCCTTCTCGCGTCCGGGCTCGGGCTCGCAGGAGACAAGACAAAAAAAGACGCCCGCGCCAAGGCAGACAGCTCCAAGGAGCGTGTGGAAGCGGCCCGCAAAAAGGCTCAGGAGGCCAGTGCCCGCACAGCTGCTGCCACAGAGAAAGCCGCCGACCGGAAGAAGGCCGCAGAACAAAAAGCCGCTCGGGAAGCTGCCGCTAGAAAGAAAGCTGCCCGCGAAAAGGCTGCCAAGGCCGCTGCTGCCAAGAAAAGCCCTCCGAAAAAGAAAGCCCCGACAGATAAGTCCACCAAGGAAGGATCTGCTCGGGAAACTGCCGCCAAGAAGAAGGCCGCACAACAAAAAGCCGCGCGAGAAGCTGCAGCCAAGAAGAACGCCGCTGAGCACAAGGCAGAGAGCGAAGCAGCTGCCAAGATGCACGCCGCAGAC
>CAWWCX010000342.1:0-4679 GCA_963935445.1 uncultured Roseibacillus sp. | reverse complement strand
CAGCTGGGGCATGTTCGACAAGATGCTCCAGGAGGCCCAGGTGGTTGTTACACCCGGTGCCGGGTTTGGGGCTGCGGGGGAAGGCTACTTTCGGATCTCCGCCTTTAATTCGCGTGCGAATGTGGAAGAGGTCTGTGCGAGGATTGCCCAGGTGTTCGGAGGCTAGATTCCGGGAAATGCCCGGGGGGCTGCAGGATCCGGGCCCCACGCATTATCCAACCTCTCTCGCTTTCTAGGATTGGTTAACGAGGTCGCGTAGTGTTGCGCCTTGCCAGATGAGAATGATAAGTCTCCTGCTGCTCCCCGGTGCAGGAGCGAACGACAATGCGACATCCTGTCATGCTTCCGGTTCTGCTTGCTCTGGCGGCATCGAACGTAGCCTTCCTGCCAGGCCTGGGCCGGAGTGGCGAGTTCGTGGTGCAGACTGAGTTGTCGCGCAGAGCAATTACGGTTGGAGAGCCTTCCCTGCTGGAGGCCCTGTCGGGAGGGCAGGGGGAGTTGCTGCCCCTGCTGCTCCGTGTGAAAGGGAGCACCGAGGCGGGGACGGGAGACTATGTGGGGGGACTGCTTCCTTCCCTGCATGGCGTTGTCGGGGACATGGAGTTACAGTTTCTGAAGGACGGAACGCGTCTGCCTGCGGGGGGGTCATCGCGTGCGCAGGCCCTCGTAGGAACGGGGAACGGGCCGCTGTTAGAAGGTCTGGAGAAGTATGGAATCGGGCGGAATGGATTGAACAGCCGGGGGGAATCGGCGGTGGAGGTGGCGGTCCTGGAGGGGCGCCCGGCGTTTCTGCGCAAGCTTTTGGATGCGGGAGCCCCGCTTTCCGGCAGGCATCCCAGTGGGTGGAACGCCTTGCAGCTCGCGCTGCAGCGCGGGGACTTGGAGCTGTTAAAGGTTCTGCTGGCCCACGGAGCTGATCCACGGGCGAGGGGTGCGAACAACCGGACCTCCCTCGATCTAGCGCTCGCGCTGGGTTCCCCGGCCCAAGAGCTCGCGCTTCTTCTTGAGGCGGGAGCCGATCCCAATCAGGTCGGGCCGGACGGTCGCACGGCGCTTGATCTGTTGCTGGCAGACGGGGATTTCGAGCGGGCCGGTGTTCTGTTGCGTCATGGTGGACGCGGGGGGATCGCCCTCTACAATGCGGTCGTGGAGGGCGACCGTGATACCTTCCGCTTTCTTCTCGAGCAGGGAGTGAAGCCCGAGACGAGGGGGAAGGACCCGGTCCTGGTGGCGGCGGTACGCGAGGGCCATGCGGAGCTCGTCGCAGACCTGCTGCAGGCGTGTGGGCAGACGGACCTGACCCGGCGCGGGCGGGAAGGCCAGAGTGCCTTCCACCTTGCGTTAGCGCTGAACCGGGTGGACCTGTGCAGGCTCCTCCTGGAAGCGGGGTCGGATCCCAACACGGCCTTCGCACGGCCGGCGACAGCCGATTTTCTCTCGCGGGTGCGCCCTATCGGCTACCTGAAGTCCCACCTGAAATATGATTCCCGGGTCACGCCCCTGATGGCGGCGGCGGATTGTGGTAATCTCGAGCTTGCCAGTCTTCTCATGGCACACGGGGCCAAGCGTTTCATCTGGTCGGGCCGGAAGTCCTATTATCCGATCGGTTTTGCGGCGCGACGCAGTGATGTGAAGATGATGCAGCTTCTCCTGGGCGTGGACCCGGAGAACGAGGAGCGTCTGATCAAGGTCGATCTCTCGGAGCAGAAGATCCGGGTCCACGACGGGGAGGGTGCGGAGCTGTTTGCGAGTGAGGTGTCTACCGGGAAGAAGGGCTACCGGACGAGGACGGGAGAATTCGTGATTACCAACAAGAATCGGCACCACGTGTCCAACATCTACAAGGGGGTGAAGATGCCTTACTTCCAGCGGTTCAGTTGCGGAGATTTCGGATTCCACGAGGGCTACTGTCCCGGGTATCCCGCCAGCCACGGGTGCCTGCGGGTTCCTCGCGGCAAGGCCGCCGAGCTTTGGGAGATCACGAAGGTCGGGGACCGGGTGGTGATCGTCCCCTAGCGCGGGACCCCCACAAGGCCGCGCGGCTGGGACGGAGGCCTTGTGGGTAATTTGAAGATGCGGTCTGCTATTGACGAGCGCGTGTCACCGTGGGTCGACCATCCGCCCGAGGAAAAGCGCAGTGCCTGTCCGGCTGTCCATGATGGCATAGAGGAACGGGCGATCGAGGCGCACTTCAACGGGCTGCTCCGGGCGTGGAACAGCGGAGCGCAACGACATCACGACTGCGGTGGCCGCCGCGGCTTCGGTTCCCTTTTCGTCCACGCCGATGAAGGTCTTGTGGTAGGCATCGTCAATGAAGAGCCCGGCGGGATCGGAGCACATACGGCCGAAGTCGGCCTCCTTCGGGTTGAAGGCGAGCTTCATTCCGAGGTTTTTGAATGGGCCACTGAGGGAAAGGGCATTCCCCGCGATGCGGAACTTCGGGAGATGAAGCTGGACCTTCCGCGACTGCAGTCGGGCGTATTGGCCGAGCTGGGTGGCGGTCAGTTTCTTTTCCAGGGCAGGGAGCCCGTCAATCTCATCAGGCACGAGGGCCAGCATGACAAAACTCTGTGAGTAGGGGAGGGTGATGGCGGTGTAGCTATCTCCCCTGGCGTAGCCGAACTGCTGGGAGGTTCGCATGGTGGGAGCTTGGATGGACTTGCCCGGCGAAAGGTGGAAGGGGGCAGGCTTGGTGGCCGACTTGGGGAAGGGGTGGCGCCAACCGGCCTTGAAGTAGAGGGCATTGACGAGGACGAGCCTGGTGAGGCTGTTGAGTGAGCCCTGGGGCAGGAGGTCCTCGATTTTTCCTTTTGTCCTGGTGCTGACCCACTTGTTGATCACGAGGCGCTCTCCGTCGGGGTTGCGCTTGAAATCCATGAGCTGAAGCGGAGCGCGATAGCTGTCCGCGAGGGTCTTGAGGTAGTCCCTGCGAAACGGATATCCCTCCTGGCCGAAGAGAGTGTTGGCGATGGAGAGTTCCAGGCTGGCCTCTCTCCCGGGCCCGGGCCTCCGGCGAGGGATGCTCTGAACGGCTCGCTTCTCGAAGTCACTCACGAGGTTGAGAACCGAGGCATTGAGGTGGGAGAGATCCTGGGGAAAGCGGAGGACCTTCTGCATCTCGGCGAGGGTTCTGCCGTCCGCGCCATTGGAAGTCATGGCGAAGGCGGTCATGATGGAGAGGGGAGAGATGCAGAGATTGCCGCTCTCTCCTGCCAGCTCGCGGTAGAGGTCGAGGCCGAATTCGTTGTTTGCTCTGCTGGCAAGAAGCTCCTGTTCACCGAGCACGGGGGCGGTTACCAGGGCAAAGGCGAGAGCGATGGGTTTGGGCATGGTATTCATATCCGGAAAGACCCAGCAGCTGGGCTGTTATTTGTAAAGGGAGTGTAAAACCGCCTGAAGGCGTCTTCTGCCGGGGACGCTGGATCTTGCGGGGAAGACATTGAGCACGGATAGCGTGCGGCGGTGATTGTCTAGTCGTCGTCCATGGCGGCGAGTCGCTTCTCTTGTTCGTCGAGGAGAAAGACCGAGCGTTTGAAGTCGATAATGCCACTGAGTTTCATGGCGTCCTCGCGGGAGCGCGCGTCGATCTCGAGGGTCATCTTGCCCAGTTCCACCCCGGGGATCTCCTCCACGAGGACCGGGTCGGAGATGACAAGAACGAGGCCTCGGAGACGCCACCACTTTTTGACCAGTTCGACATGCTCGATTTCGTTGTAAGGAATCTCGAGGGAGCGCATCTCGCCCTTGCCGCCCACGAACACGTTGCCCTTGAGGCGCCAGTTGATTTCGACGTGGTCGGAGAGGAAGCGGATCTTGCCGAGCACTTCTTCCCGGCCAAGAGGATCCAGTGCCGGAATTCGGAACTGGATGTGGACGGGGTCTGTGGTGAACATGACGCAGAGGGCGGGGGAGGAACGATCAGGACGCGCAAAAGCCGGGCCTGCGGAAAACAGGCCCGGCTCTCAGAAATATGTTTTCGGACGCTTAGTTGACGGAGACCGCCTCGGCACCGGTTTCTCCGGTTCGGATTCGGATGGCCTCTTCCACGCTGGAGATGAATACCTTGCCGTCACCAATTTTGCCCGTGTTGGCGCTCTTGACGATGGCCTCTGCGACTGAAGTGGCTTCACCGTCATCGATGATTACCTCGATCTTGACCTTGGGCAGGAAGTCCACGGTGTATTCGCTCCCGCGGTAGATTTCCGTGTGCCCCTTCTGGCGGCCGAACCCTTTCACCTCGGTCACGGTCATGCCCTGCACTCCAACCTCGGCCAGGGCCTCTTTGACCTCTTCCAGCTTGAATGGCTTGATAATTGCTTCAACTTTTTTCATCGACGTACATTGTTGCTGCAGAGCATGTAGCAATTAGCGTGCCAGTTGGCCAGCGGAAGATGCGGGATCCTGTATTTGCAGGAATCAGGGAGGGGAAATCTCTTCGTAGCGCAGCCGCAAATAGCCCCGTGGCCCATCGAGCGGGAGACGAAATCCATCAGGGAGGGTTTCAGTGCGCTGACTGGTCCAGGTCTTCAGGTCGGTGGAGGTTTCGACGCGGACGGAGAGGAATGGAGGCAGGGTCTGGTGGGGAAAGTCGATGTGCAGGAAGTTGTCCACGCGCCGGACCACGGGGGCTGTCTCTTACACACATCTGACGCTGCCGACGATATGCAGTGTGTAGATCT
>CAWWCX010000341.1:0-4684 GCA_963935445.1 uncultured Roseibacillus sp. | reverse complement strand
CACACTGCATATCGTCGGCAGCGTCAGATGTGTATAAGAGACAGGCCCCATAGGGGCTGACGCCTTTGCGGCGGGAGTGCTATACTCTCTCCTGGAGGGGGAGGAGGAGCTGGCCCTCAGGCGGGGGTGTGCGATGGCTGCGCTGGCGCGGGAGTCCCGCGGGGATTACGTGGTGGGCGGCTTGGAGGCCCTGCAGGAGAGGATGGGAAACGAAGGCGGGAAAAAACTCTCTCGCTAGACGACGCTTGAGAAGAGGCTTCTGCGGGTAAGGGAGCACAAGGGCCCTTGGTTGTATGCGCGCAAGCCATCTGTCCGTTGGAGTAGCGGGGAGGAGGGAGCCGTGTCGTTGTGGCGTGGTTTGACGGCATGGGTGTGTGCCGGGTCATGGGGAATTTGAGAGAAGGGAGGCTCCCGCGTGCTTGACCTTCATTCGGGCACTTAGTCGAATTGCCACATGAGTGGTAATTTCTCCCGTCGTCGTTTCCTGGGCACGTCCGCTGCGGTGGCAGGGCCCCTGATCCTGCCCGCTGGCAGCCTCTTCGGAGGCAGGGTCTCGCCGAATGAAAAGCTCAATATCGGAGTGATTGGAGCAGGAGGAAAGGGAACCGCCGACAGCGAGGGCGTGATGAGTGAAAACATCGTGGCTCTTTGTGATGTGGATGAGCGAACGCTGCGGGCGCGCAAGGGGCGCTTCCCGAAGGCGGCGACATTCAGCGACTACCGGGTGATGCTGGAAAAAATGGGTGACAAACTCGATGCCGTCACGGTGAGCACTCCGGACCATCATCATTTTGCGGCCAGCATGCTTGCGATGCAGCTCGGCCTGCATGTCTACGTGCAGAAACCGCTGGCCCACAATGTCTGGCAGGCCCGTGAAATGCTGAAGCGGGCCCGTGAAAAGAAAGTCATCACCCAGATGGGCAATCAGGGCCACGCCTTCGACAGCACGCGTAAGCTTGTGGAAGTTGTCCGGTCCGGAATCATCGGGGAAGTCCGGGAGGCCCATGTCTGGACGGACCGGCCAATCTGGCCGCAGGGCATGGATCGGCCGAAGGGAGCGAAGGCGGTACCTGAATACCTTGACTGGGACCTGTGGCTGGGGCCAGCCCCGGAGCGCCCCTATCATGACGGTTATCATCCCTTCAGGTGGCGCGGATTCTGGGACTTCGGCACAGGTGCCCTCGGGGATATGGGCTGTCACAACATGGATGCCGCTTTCTGGGCTCTGGAACTTGGAGCGCCCACCAGTGTGGTAGCGGAGGCTGCGGGAATCCATCCTGACACGGCTCCGAAGTGGAGTGTGATTCGCTACGAGTTTCCCGCCCGGGGGGCGAAGCCACCGGTGCGTCTCACGTGGTATGACGGGGGCAAGAAGCCGAGCCCGGACATCATCGGGGAGAAGAGTCTTCCAAAGAACGGCAGCCTGATCGTCGGTTCGAAGGCCACGATTGCTTTCCGGGAGTGGAATCCGAATGGATTCCGGGTGCTGGCGGAAGGCAAGGAACTGCACTATGAAGATCCCGATCCACTATTCCCACGGGTGGGAGATAACCCCTACAAGGAATGGATCACGGCCTGCAAGGGAGGTTCACTCTGTCTTTCGAACTTTGAATATTCCGTTCCCCTGACGGAGATGGTGCTCCTCGGGAATGCAGCCCTGCGGTGTGGCGAGAAGATCGAGTGGGATGCCCGGAATCTGAAAGCCAGAGGAAATCCGGATGCGGATCAGTTCCTCAGGAGCAGACCGCGGCAGGGGTGGGAGGTTTAGGTCCCGGGTTCTGAATAATGCTCCTTTCTTGAGCTGAGATCGGTGTCATCCTAAACTCCTGCCCGTAGTAACGGCAGTCCATCATGTCCGAGAGCGATCCAGAGAGCGATATTCCCGATAGGCCGATGTCGGAAGCCCTCCGTGAGGAGCAGGCCCCGGAGAACACGGTAAAGCAGGGGGGGGATGAGGATGAGCCTGCCTCGGTCTCGCACGGAGAGCCCCCGCGTCGCGAGTTTTTCAGTGTTGCGCTGGGAACGGCCATTGTGGCTGTGCCGGCGGCGGTTGGTCTTCGGGTGGTGGCCAGTCCTCTCTTTGCCGAAAGATCGGGGGGGATCCTGGCACGGCTCACTACGCTCGACAGCTTGGAGGTGGGCGGAGTTCCCCAGGCCTTCAAGGTGATTGCGGACAAGGTTGATGCGTGGACAACCTACAAGGATCTCCCGCTGGGGTTGGTCTATCTCCAGCGGGTGGGTGAGAAGGATGTTGTGGCCTTCAGTGCCAGTTGTCCGCATGCGGGGTGTGCGGTGGAGTATCGCCGGGAAGGCGAAATCAAGGGGGTGCGATTCAAGGAGCACTACTACTGTCCGTGCCATGAGAGTGCCTTTGCCCTGGGAGGGGAGATCGCCAGCACGGGGAGTCCCGCCAAACGCGGTCTCGACACCCTGGAAGTAGACGAGAAGAAACTGGCAGCCGGGGAAGTGTGGGTTCGCTTCCGGAAATTCAAGGCCGGTATCAAGGAAAAGAAGCCCCTCTCCTGATGGGGAAAGATTCTTCAACTCCCTTTTTTGATGAAAGCAGTGCTCAATTGGATCGATGACCGCACTGGCATCCGGCGAATCACCCGGGAGGCCCTTTTTGAAAACATCCCCGGGGGGGCGCGTTGGCGGTATGTATGGGGCAGTTGCCTGACCTTTGCGATCCTCGTGCAGTTCATCACGGGGATCATGCTCTGGATGTTTTACAGCCCGAGCGCCAATTCGGCGTGGGAGAGCGTGCACCACCTCCAGGAGAACGTGCCGGGGGGAGATTTGCTGCGTGGAGTTCACCACTGGACGTCGCAGTTCATGATTGTACTGCTGATCCTTCACCTCGTGCAGGTGCTGGTGGATGGAGCCTACAAGGCGCCCCGTGAGTTCAATTTCTGGTTTGGACTTGCCCTTCTGGGAGTAACCATGGGCCTGGGTCTCACCGGCTATCTTCTGCCGTGGGATCAGAAGGGCTACTGGGCCACCGAAGTAGCGGCGAATATCGTGGGCAACACACCTCTGGTAGGCGATCAGGCCAAGCAGCTTCTCATCGGGGGCAACGAGGCGGGGCATCATACCCTGACACGTTTCTTTGCCCTGCACGCCGGTGTCCTGCCGGCTCTTCTGATCGGCCTCATCGTGTTGCACATCTACCTTTTCCGGAAGCACGGGATTACTCCGGCAGCACCAAAGACAGCTGCTTCCGCCCGCCAGTTCTGGTGGGTGGCCTTCCTGGTGATGGGTTTCGCCCTGGTGATGGTCGCTCTCAACAGGGAGTCCTTTCCCCCGGAGTCGAAACCGTGGGTGGGGCTGATTCCCGGTGCAATCGGGGGACTGTGCTTCCTGCGCCTGCTCTACCTTTATCTTCGCCGCAGTTCCCTTGAGGAGGAGGGGAACCGTAAGCCGAGGAGGGGGGATGCCTTTTTCTGGCCCGACCAGGTGCTGAGGGATGCGGTTGCCTGTGCGGCCGTGCTGATCGGAATCCTGGTGTTTGTGCGTCTGGTGGGCACCGAGCTGAGTGCCCCCGCGGACCCGTCGGAGAATTATGCGGCGGCCCGCCCTGACTGGTATTTCATGGCTCTCTTCGCCCTGCTCAAGGAATTCGACCTCATGACCGGGGCCTTCATCATTCCCGGGGTGGTCGCAGCGGTTGTCTTTCTCATGCCCTTTATTGGGAGGAAGCGGGTCGGGCATCTGTTTAATCTTGTTTTCACGGTGGTGGTGCTCGGGGGGTTCGTCCACTACACCCTCGTGGCCTTTACCCATGACTGGACGAGTGAGGAGCACAAGCAGGCAGTGGCAGAGGCACATCGTGATGCCCAGCGGATCAAGGTCCTGGCCAAATCACCTTCGGGAATTCCTCCCGAAGGAGCGATTACCCTGTTGCGCAACGACCCCCTCACCCAGGGGCCCAAACTCTTCGCCCAGAACTGTGCGTCTTGCCACGCTTATGACGGACATGATGGAACGGGGCGCCCGCGCAGCAGCGAGCAAAGTGCTTCGGATCTGAAGGGCTTCGCCGGTCGGGGGTGGACGGAAGGCATCCTGAATGCGGAGACTTTTGCGCATCCGGATTACATGGGCGCAACCAAGCTCATCGAGGGAAGCAAGATGCTGAAATACCTCAAGGGGGATTCCTACCGGGATCTTCCCTCCGAGGAGATCACCGCCATGGCGGTGGCTCTCTCCGCAGAGGCAGAACTCAAGGCGCAGCGTGGGCTGGATGCCGCGGACAGTGAGCTTATCGAGGAGGGAAGGGAACTCATTGCCATCGAGTGCACGGATTGCCACGTGTATCGAGGCGAGGGAGAGAAGGGGATCGATCTGACGGGATACGGGAGTTACGAGTGGCAGCTTGCCTTCATAAGGAATCCCGCCCACAAGCGATTTTATGGCAAGCGCAATGACCGGATGTCGATTTTCGGGCCGAAGTACAGGGAGGACGGATCCTTGGAGCGCCCCGCGCAGCTTACGGACAAGGAGATCGGGTTCATCGTCGATTGGCTGCGGGGTGATTGGTATATGCCGCCTGAGGCAAAGACGGGCGCTGCTACATTGGATGAGCCAGAGCCAGAGCCAGAGCCAGAGCCAGAGCCAGAGCCCGAGACACAGCCACCCCCACCGCGCCCTCGAGCGCGAACTACAGATCGGAGTAGGTATTGAGAGGGGG
>CAWWCX010000340.1:0-4703 GCA_963935445.1 uncultured Roseibacillus sp. | reverse complement strand
TGGTCTGCCACTTTTGCGTTGTCTTGGATGGCCGGATCCACGCGCTGAGGGTTAAACCCGTACTCTCGGTGACGACCGATTTGTCGACCTGAATCGATCCAAACCCTTCTGGCAATGGATCCATTGAGGGATCCTGGAAGAGATCATTCCACGTTCCGCAGTTCCTGTCGAAATTATCCGCATTCACAACGGACCGGCTCAGTTCCAGGAAGGACGCCATGAGCACTGGCGTCATGCTCAGGTGGTCCCCCCGATTGTTGAACCCATTCTCGGCAGGGGGATCCTTGGGAAAGGCCATAACGCCGAGCAGTCGGTTTTCCAGCATCTGCTGCAGGCCCATGATCCGGTTGCCCACTCTGGCGACTCTTGGCATCTTCCCGGTTTCCGGCCTGAAATAATTGTTGTGGTCCCGGATAATACGATCGTTCACCGAGTATACCCACGACCGCAGGTCGAAGAGGTCCCTTACGGCATTGCCATACTCAAACCGGTTCATTCGCCGGAGCCGGAGTGGCACAACCTGCTCCCTGCGTGACATGGCCTTCCGGAATGCCGTTTCCAGTGCCAGGAGCATTACTTCCCGTTGTCTGTCATCCGGCTGCTCGCTCTCCTCCGGGGGCATCTCGTTCTTCGCCACGGCCTCGATCATCTTTTCGATGAGCTCCGGGTCTTCCTGAAGATCCGACCATGACCCGTATTTGGTCAGATCAACCTTCCCCTTTGTTTTTTTGCGCCCGTGGCAGTCGTGGCAATACTCCTGGAGAAGAGACCCAATGCCCTTGTTGAAGTCATTGGCCCTTACCGAAGGATCCTGGGCCTTGGTCGGAGAGGAGCATGCCAGAGCTGCGAATAAAATGAACGTGGCCGCCGCCAGGGGATTGCTTTTCCGCTCCCGACGTCCCCGTTGCCAGCCGGACGATTCTGGAGGGGAAGGAAGGTTGCAAATCCCGCGCATTGACCCCATTCGACCGGGGATCGCGTGATTCTGCAAGCTGCAAGATCGGCTGACCCGCGAGGCCTCCTTCTACCCTTTCAGGGTGCAGTAGCCCCCACCCCGTACCTTGTTTCAGGCTCCGTGGTGGGGCGAGATGGATTGCCGTGCAGATTAGCGGACCTGAACCGTGTCAGTTTCCGGCGTAGGAGTAGGTCTTCAGGTAGAGCTGCACGTCGGTCACCGAGCGCGTGAACTTGTCGAGGCCGTCGATCGGGTCGGCGAGCAGGGCTCGCCCGGGAATGACGAGCTTCCACTGGGTATTCCAGACCGATCGACTGACGAGACGGCTGTTGGTGAAGTCCTCGGGGTGCTCACTGGCGAAGAACTCGGGGTTGTCGACGGCCCGGAAGGCCTGGTGTTTCCTTGGCTGGAAGAAGGGCTCGGAGAGCGTCTCCGCCCCGGTCCAGTATTCGATGTCGGAAAAGGCGCTGTCCCCGATGTTGAAGGGAAGCGGCAGGGCATGATCGTGGACCTGCCAGCTGCGCAGGGCATTCCCATCCCCGAGAGGCGGGGTCCGCATCACGTCCTGCCCGACCGGGATCAGGTAGACATAAGGGGTCGCGCTCAGGGCGTCCTCGTGGTCGGTGGTGACCTCCCCGGGGCCCGAGAAGGTGCACGGGAGACAGGGATCCATTCCCTTGTAGCCCTTGAGAACCACCCCGACCGACCGGATCTTGGTGGCAAAGGCGGTGGGCGAGAAGACGTGGTCCCCTGCCATGAGAGGCTTGCCAAAGAAATTCACGCCATCCCGGACCTCGGTGCTGAAGCTCAGGATGATTCCCGGCACCGGCACCTCACTGCCCTCGATCTGCAGGGCGTGGGCCGCCACATCGACATCAGCGCGCAGGTCGGGGACGAAGGATTGCTCCAGCCGGCTTTTCCAGCCCCGGTCATCGACACCAATTGCCGGGAGGCGATAGTTCTCACGGCGCAGTGAGAAGGTGGTCCCGTTTGAGTCGGGGTTATTGAACCCGAGCCGGCCGTTGGCCACGCTCCAGTCCCCGTCCAGCTGCTTGAGGAGTCCACTCAGCCCGGGGTCCCCGGTATCGGCACCCGCGAACTGGGGCTCCCCACTCTCGTTGACCAGGCCCAACGAGCGGGTGCGGACAATGCGATTGAGAAAGTCCTCTCCGGCCTCCCCTCCGAGCAGGCCGGTTTCGTAGTCGTAGGCCTTGGCCGTGGAGTAGGCATAACGGGCTGCCCAGTCCAGCAGGCCCTGGTATTGTTCGAGCGCTTCGGTGCGGAAGGTGCGGAAGGCCACATCGCGGGTGCGGTATCCCTGGGCAATCACGGCGGCCCGCTTGCGGAATATTTCACGCGAGGTCTGCAGGCGCAGCCCCTTGGAGAGAAGGGTCTGGTAGCGTTGGCTCGCCTGCACGAGTTGGCGGACCGCCTGGTCGACCTCGACCTGATGTAGGAAGGCGGCATCGTAGGCCTGTTCCAGTTCCCAGACCATCCTCGTGCGTTCGGGACCAAAGCCAAGTTCTGCAAGCCTCCGGTCAAGGTTGAACCGCTCTTCGAAGATCCACGGCTCCAGGTTAAAGGCCGCTGTTTCAAACGCGGTATCCTTGTTCTTAGCTGCCGCAAAGGCTAAACCGTTCATAGCGTAAACAAACGCCCGTCCTGCCCCCGTCAGATCGGGGGAAAACCCAAAGCTTTTTGGAAAACTTGTGACAACACCTCGGGTCAGGAACTGATTTATTCTCCAAGCTGCTTCTCCCCATGCTGAAGTAGTCTTAAGGGATGCAATCGCCTCCTCAATCGCCTTGACGTTTTGCTGCGTTTCATTGAACTGCGCTTGCGAATCTTCGTTTGCTTTTACGGCCTCATTGAAAACCTCGAGTTGGCGGTCAAAATCCACCCGCAAGCGCTGATGGTCGGTCGCGATGGCTTTCAAGTTGGTGCGCGCCACCGCCATCTCGAGCAGCGCGTCCTGCAATTTCCCGGTGGTAGCCCGCCGGCCCGCGGAGGGGTCGGCGAACTGGGCGATGGTGTTGGGCTGCAGGGTGTAGGGATGGTCGACATCCTCCGGGACGGTAAGGTCCGAGGGTATCTCGTTGGAATTGCTGGGATCATAGGTCCGGATGAACTCGTTGGTTTCACCCGGAATCACGAGCTTGATGTCGATTGAATCAGCGTGGGCGGCATTCTCGAAGTGGTAGGGATCGTCGATATACATGTAGCGGAAGAGGTCGGGACCCTCGTAGCCCTGCGGGTAGGTCTTGCCGGGGCCGATATCCCCCGGGTAGGGCTGCCCATAGAGTTCGCGCAACTGACTGGTGAAGGAGCGCTCCTCGTCAAAGACCGCAGTGGAAAAATCCTCGGACTGATTTTCCAGGGCGCGCAGCAATTGCGTCGACTCCCGGGCCCGGTCAAAGACCTCCCAGGCATTGTCCAGTGAGCGTACGGCGCGTTCGTAGATTTGTTCGTAGTGCGTCTGTCCTTGCGCCAGCGCGGCAGGTGAAATGTCGAAGAGGATGCTGTTGGCGGTCAGTCCCAGGGGATTGACGAAGAGGTTGGCCTCATCAACCTGGCGCTGGAATTCATCGGCCTGCATGACCAGTTCATCGAGTTCCGGGACGGTGGTGCGGTCGATCTTCTGAATCCCCTCATTGACGGTGTCTTCCTCGGGAAGGAGCGCATTACTGACGATCCAGTGGAAGTAACCACCCTGGGCCGAGCGGGCAGCCCAGCCGTCCACTCCCCAGGCCGGGTCAACCCGGGGGGCCTCGGCGGAGGTGCTGTCGCGCAGGTGTCCCCATCCCTTGGAAGTATCTTCCCGGTAGGTCTCTCTTCGCTCCAGCCCGATGACCTGGTTGGCAGTGCGGCCCAGGGAAACCGCAGCCTGCGCGAACTTGCGCTCATCAAAGTAGTCCACCGAGACCGGCACACCAAGGATGTTGACGGCCTCTATTCGCGGGGCCCACGAGAAGTGCGGGTCGGTAAGGAGACCATAGTAGTTCTTGAGCACCATCAGGTAGTGGCCGTAGGCATCGCCGTGGCCCATCGGGTACTGCCGCGCGGCATCGGCGGCATCAATCACTCCGTCGGCTTCCGCTTCCTGACGCTCCCTGATGTTATAGTTGAGGGCATAGACCACCTCTCCGGCATCGATGCCGCGGGTGTAATTCCACGGCAAGCGGTTGTAGAAGGGGCGGTTCTCAATACCGGTGGAGAGCCGGTCGTCACGTCCGCGCAGGAGAATGGTCTCCTCTTCGAGAAGCGAGGCAACCTGTCCCTCGAAGGCGAAGCGGGAGGTCGCTGTTTCGCGGAAGAACTCCGAGAACCCCTGCGAGACCGAGGAATCGGCCACCAGCGGGATGGACTGGGTGTCGAAGAGGACCATCGGATTGGCCGCATCGGCAAACGCCTCGTCCCCGACAATCTGGTAGAGGTCGGCGAGATACCCGGCGGCCAGAAGCAGGGCATCATTGGCGGGCCCGTAGTCGACCGGGGGCGCCCCGTCGATGCTGAAGGACTTGCCGCGATTGAGAACGGTCTCGTAGATCTCGATCAACCCGACCTCATTCATATTGTCGAGGGTCAGGGCCACGTCCCCCTCCCACCGGGCGCCTGCCTGGGTGAGGAGGCTGATATTGGTGTCGATGGCGTTATTGAAGAAATCGCCAAGCCGCTGGCTGAAGGGGTTGATCCCGGCAAGGACCCGCTTGATCCATCCTTCCGCCAAGGCCGGCTCGGTCCACTCGGA
>CAWWCX010000339.1:0-4707 GCA_963935445.1 uncultured Roseibacillus sp. | reverse complement strand
GGAGACGGGGTAAGGGGTGCAGGGAAAAGTGTTCACACTTGGTGTTCACACCTGCGTTTTTCCGCCCATAAGAAATCCCCCAACCCGTTAAGGTTGAGGGATTTAAAGTGGCTCCTGCGGTTGGATTCGAACCAACGACCTAGTGGTTAACAGCCACCCGCTCTACCGCTGAGCTACGCAGGATCTTGAAAACGGGGCCGGAAGATGGTCTCCACGCTCTCGCTGGGCAAGAAAATTTTCCCTGTCCTGATGTTCCGGAAGTGCCTATCCGCCCTGTGCGCTACTTACTCCTTCCGACCGTAACGCTCCTTGAACTGTCGAAGAAGCTGATCGACCTTCCCTTCCTTCTCCTGCCTGGACGAGGCCTCTGCCACGGCCTCAGGACGCTCCCCGCCATGCTTAGAGGGAGAGGGTCCGGTTCCGTCAACGGGCGGGATTCCCTCAACGGCCACAAAGGGAGAGGATGAAGGATCGGTCGGCTCCAGGGCTACCGGTTTGAACGGGCTATAGCCCGCGACAGGTTTCTGCTCTACTGGCTCACTTTCCTCAAGAGGCTCCCCGCCTTTCCTCCATTGGGAAGTGCCGGCGCCCCTGCCCTCGTTCGCTGTCGAGGATGAATCGGGTTGGAAGGGATTCCGAACCTGCACCGGGTTGACAGGATTCTCGCTCCCTTGGCCTGGATGAGAACCACGCTGTTCACCGGGAGCATTCGGCATATGCCCATCGCCAGGTTGATCCGGGCTGTTCCCGGCCTGTGAGGTTCCGGCCTCGTCCTGGGCAGTCCTCGGATTACCCGCGGATCCGCTCACGACCGAAAAAGGGGAAAATGACTGTCGGCCGCGCCCGGTTTCCTCTCCTGACTGATTCTGGCCCGGTTCGAATGGCGAACCGACAGGATCGGCCGACCGCGGCATATTCCCCGGTTCTGGCTCGATAACAGGTTCCACGTTGGAATGTGGGGACTCCATTGGCGACTTGGTATTGGTTCCGGCCTCTCGATCCCCGTTCGAGCCGAACGGTCCCGGTTCATCCCGGGGAATCGTGGGTCCCACCGGTTGAGCGCCTGCCTCACCTGACTCTCTTTCGGGGGATGCCGCAGACCACACCGATTCCGCATCCGAGGGCTTATGGGAAGTTGCCGGGCTAACCCATGCTGCTGGTTCATCAGAAGATGAACGGGGCGGGCCAGCTGCCCGGAACGGATTGGTCTCTTCAAGCGATGGGGGTTCCGCCGGTATTTTTTCCACTGGGTCAGGACGCCCAAAAATGGAGGCGGGAGTACCGGGAACGGAAGGTTCCTCCGCCAGGTTCAAGGAGCCGCCTACCTCGGAAAATGGATTCTGGTCCCCCGGACGATCTCCCGCAGACGGCCCCGACCCCGAATTGACTCCTTCCTGAATTCTGGGGATGTCGTCGCTCTGCGCCGTTACGGGCGCCCGTTCTCTGTCTAGATCCAGTCCCCTCACCACCGCGCCGGGGCTACCCCCGAGAGGACCTGCTTCTTCCACCTCCGAGACCATGCCACGACCGGGAACGGATTCCTCTCTGGTAAATTCGTTACCCAGCACGATCGGGTCTTCAAAAGGATCATCCACTTGTGCCTGCTCCATTCCCCCGGTCGAGGTCCGGCCACCTTCCGGCAATCCTTCCGCATCAGCAAGGACGTCGAATCCAGATTCATCCCGATGCTCAAGGGTTTGCCAGACATCCGAAGCCCACTTAAGCACCTGCCGCGAATACAGTTTTCCGCACGCCCCATCCCAGTCGATCTTTTCGATGACTTCCGGCGTACGCTTCCCGGCGCGCATCGCAATGAGCGCCTCGGCTTCTTCCCGGGTAAGCCCAGATAGAGCAACCTCATTTTCCATCAACCGGTCAGCGAGGCCACCGGGGAGAAGAGGCAGGAACGCCGACTCCCAGATGTCATCATTCAGGCTGAGCAGAACCAGCGTTCCCGGACAGCACTGGGAAATATTAGTCAGGAAGGACGCTAATGCGAGAGCGTCGCCAGGAGCGGTCGAGAGCCCCTCGGTATCGTCCACGATAAGAACGAGGTTTGTCACAGTGCCACACAGGGCGAGCAACCCGTGAAGCCGTTCTTCCGCGGCCGACTCTGATTGACTTTGCAAGTCTCCCCGGAAGACCGTTTCAAAAAGAAGGCGCGCCCGTTCGACATTATCAGGAGCAGTGGTCGCAAAGCGGAACAGCAGCTCAACCCAGTAAGAGGCCTCGCGGAGGCTTGCGCCACTCCGGCTCGCGAGCTCGGCTGCCATGCGAGGTCCCAGAATCTCAAAGTTCGACTTGGTCCAGTGGGCCGTCACCGCCCGGTCGTGATGGAAGTCGAACGTCTCGGCGGGTTCTTCACGCAGTGCAAGCAGGGCTCCCTCCCGGTCCTGGCAGGGGACCTCTCCCGAAGCAACGAGTGGTTCCAGTCCAAGTGCAAGGATTCGACGGGCCAGGAGATCGAGCCTGGTGAGGGTCGTCGAATCGGGCAGCACCTGACACAGGGCCTGCAGCACGTATTCCAGGACATGGACCGCATCAGTCGTCCGTCCGCTGACAAGGGTCACACGCACAAAGTGATGACTCTCCGCAAAATCGGCCGCGAGGCGCTGCAGAATTGAAGTCTTCCCATATCCGGCACGGGGGGCGCGCAGGAGAACAACCCGGCCATCTCCTCCCGCTCTTACATCAAGAAGGTTGCTCAGCTTTTCAAACGCCGGGCGGTTAATCCCTTCGACAGTATGTTTGTGTTCGCGCCCGAAAACTTCGAACCGGGTGGCGAAAGGATCAGCAAAACTCATGACTGGTGGAATTTCAGAACTATTTCTGAAATGTTAGATTCCAGCCCGAACCCGAGACAAGCCCGAAAGGTGTGAACAAGTTGATATTCCAGTGTGAATAATATCCAGATCTGCACGGTCGGGATCTGCCCACCGGGCACGGCTCCGGGTCCTTCCTTCCACCCCGGGCCTACTCGCCTTCCTTCGAGGCCGGCGGGAACTTCTGGTTCACCGGGGACGCCTCGAGTTTCTGGAAGAAGTCATCGTTCGGCTGCTCAAGGGTTCCGCTGAGCTGGACGTCCATCCAGCAATAGCCCTGTCTGGCTACGCTGAAGGAAGGATAGCGGGTTTCAGTCGCTGTTCTCATCATGAGGTCCTCGGGAACCCCTACCCTGATCGTGCCGGACAGCTCCTCGTCCTTCACGGCGAGATTCCCCTCCACCTTCAGATGGAAACGCATCTCATACTTGAAATCCTCAATACGGAGCTGCTCCCGGTCCCACTTGAAAATTCCGGTCATCGTGCCTCCCTCGGGATTGGCATAGTGGTCCTTACGCAGGATGGACGCCAACCCGCTCAGGAAGCGGAAGCCTTGGATGGAGACATTCCGGGCCGTATAGGGCATCTCTACCTGGGCTGAATCCTCACGACGCGGGTCAAAAGAGAGAGAGCCCGAGGGAGCATCCACCTCGCCCCCGATCAGAGTTCCCAGTGAGTCCACGCCGAGCAGGTCTCCGAAAGGAAACTTTTCGAGTCTGACATCAAAAACGGCCGCGCCTTCCGGCCCGAGGGGTTTTACCCCCTTGAAGATAACCTCTCCGACATCCCCACTCCGCGCGAACAGGGAAACGAGATTAAAGGTGCCGTCCTTCCAGTCACCGAGGCCGTGATCAATCTTCAATTCTCCCCAGTTCCCAAAGTTCACGAATCCACCAGTCGCGTTGAAGCGCAGCCCCTCTCCGTCCTCTCCGGTCCGCGCAGTCAACTCTGACCCTCGAATGCTCAATCCCGATGCCTCGTTATCCGCCCCGTAGCGGAGATCAAACTGGCTGCAACGGTAACTGCCGAAATCGAGAAGCTGTTCAACCTTCCTTGCCAGCGGGGTAATTGTCCCATCCGGTGGTTCCAGGGTCATCATTCCGGATTGAGCATAAACCTCCCTGCCTTCGAGCCTCGAATTGAGAAAACTTGTCACCTGCAACGGAGCCTCAATCCCGGAAAGACTCAACATGCGAACGAGGCCACCGGTCGACCAGTTGAGGCTCGCAGACTTGGCCTTCGCTTTCATCGGGCTCACCGAAAAATCAGCAACCTCGATCGTCGCTCCCGTAGCCTGTCCCAGGCTCTCCTCGAAGTTCTCCCGGAAAGTTCTGCTATTGAACCGGGCGACGACCACAACCACCGTGACTCCTGCGATCACCACCAGCGCACCCAACCCCATCAGGGTCAGCAGTCCGTAGCGGCGCTCTCTCACCCTCCCACTCTTCGCAGACTGGCTGCTCCGACGCTTGCGGCGCCGGACCCGCATGACCTTCGATCCATCGGACCGGGTCACCAACTCGGCATCCTCACTTCGATTTTTCTCCCGCTCTCCCTTCCTCAACTGCTCCATCATCTCGTCGACGGAGTAGCTGCGCTGCTCGGAATCTTTCGCCATGGCTCTACGGGGGGGCGATACCGGAGTGTGCCCCTAGCGGCTGACTGGTTGCCCGGTGGGGTCCTGCAACCGGACGGTCACCATGATAATGTAGGCATCCTTGACCGGAGTATCAGCCTGTGAAGTGAAAAGCTGTCCAAAGAGCGGAATTTTACTCAGGAGTGGTGTGCTGTCCTCGACCTTGATCCGGGAACTGTTGAGGAGTCCGCCCAGGACCACCGTCTGACCGTTATAGATTGAAAGCGTCGAATTCCCACGGATCGTACT
>CAWWCX010000338.1:0-4734 GCA_963935445.1 uncultured Roseibacillus sp. | reverse complement strand
ACTGCATATCGTCGGCAGCGTCAGATGTGTATAAGAGACAGCCCCCGCGTCAGCCGCCTCGCAATCCTCGGCCTCACCGCCCTCACCCTTCTTTTCGGGTTCTGGCCCAATCCAATTCTCTGGATGATTGGAGGCTGATCGAGGTCTTTCCGGTTTCCGGCACGCAGCGGAACCGTTAACTCACCCGCACCTTCTCGCGATCCGGATTGAGGAACTGCATCCAACTTTCATCTGTAGGACCATCCGTGCCCATACCGAAGAGCGGCCGCCAGCGCGGGGTATCCGGATTGCACAACAGACGCATGCCAACCTCGTGGGCCAGCTTATTCGCCTTGCGGGAATTGCAGCGAATGCACGAGGTCACGATATTCTCCCACGTGGTCCTGCCCCCCTTGTCACGCGGCACAACGTGGTCGAGGTTCAACTCGCGCTCGGAAAACCGGTTCCCGCAATACTGGCAGGTAAATTTGTCGCGCAGGAACACATTGTGCCGAGTGAACTTGACCTCCTTGCGTGGAATCCTGTCGTAGAGAGCCAGGACGATGATCCGGGGAACGCGGAAAGCGTGCCGCACAGTGCGAATCACCTCCTCAGCCAGATGATCTGCCGAATGTTCCACCCACGACAACAGGTCATGGGTCTGAAAGCGCGCCTCGCCATCGGTCTGCACGATCTGGGCGTGTCCCAGGCAAACCAGCCGCAGGGCCCTCTTGACTGAACACGTGTGAATCGGCTGCCAGAGCCGATTCAGCACGAGAACAGGGCAATCAAGGGAAACGTCCATGAAACCGCGCGAACGATATTTTATACAAAGCTAGCAGACCGGAACCACCCCTCAAGAGAAAGCTGCCTTGAAAATGGATCCGCGCCCCCTTCGATCACCCTGAAGCGGGGATTGCCTTGATAATCCAAGCCCCCTAAGCTGACCCCGATGTCCAGTCTCTTCGGAAACTGCTTTCGAATCGCAACCTGGGGTGAATCCCACGGCGGTGGTGTAGGCGTCGTGGTAGACGGTTGCCCACCCCGGATCCCTCTGTCCTCCGATCAGATTCAGCAGGAACTCGATCGCCGGCGACCGGGCCAGAGCGAGATCGTCACCCCCCGGGACGAGGCCGACCAGTGCGAAATCCTCTCGGGCGTCTTCGAGGGCAGGACTCTCGGGTCTCCCATCGCCGTACTCGTCCGCAACAAGGACGCACGACCGGAATCCTACACGGAAATGGCCACCAAATACCGGCCCTCCCACGCGGACTACACCTATGACGCCAAGTATGGGATTCGAAACTGGCAGGGTGGCGGAAGAGCCTCGGCCCGGGAAACCATCGGACGCGTGGCCGCTGCCGCCATCGCACGACAGGTTCTGGATGCCCTCGTGCCTGGAATCGAAATCCTCGCCTGGGTATCCACTATCCAGAACCTCAAGGCTGAGGTGGACCCGGGAGCTGTGTCGGCTGCACAAATCGAGAACAACATCGTGCGGACGGGGGATCCTGCCGTGGTTGACGAGATGATTGCTCTCATCAAGAAGGCACGTGGGGAGGGAAACTCGCTTGGGGGAACCGTCGAGGCCGTGATCCGGGGATGCCCTCCGGGACTGGGCGCTCCCGTCTTCGACAAGCTCGACGCCGAACTCGCCAAGGCCATGATGAGCCTGCCCGCCACCAAGGGGTTCGAGGTAGGCTCCGGATTTGCGGGCACCCTTCTCACGGGGCAGGAACACAACGATCATTTTTACATGGATGGCGGAAGAGTCCGCACCCGCACCAACCGTTCGGGGGGTATTCAGGGAGGTATTTCCAATGGCGAGCCCATCGTCTTTCGGGTTGCCTTCAAGCCTACCGCTACCATCATGACCGAGCAGCCAACTGTCAGCGATGCCGGTTCGGACACTGAGCTGAAGGGACGGGGCCGGCATGACCCCTGCGTCCTCCCCCGTGCGGTGCCGATGGTTGAGGCCATGTCTACTCTTGTCATTTGCGACCACCTGCTCCAACAGCGAGCTCAGTGCGGCCTGCATGACCCAACATCTCAAGACCCGGTTTCATCCCCTTGATCCTGATATGCTAGCACTCTCCATCTCCGACATGATGACTCCTGCCCTGATCGGGGGTGTCGTCATCGTCTTTATCATCGCCTTCGTTATCACCGGCTTCCTCAAGGGCCTTGCCCGGATGGCGCTCGGGCTGATCTTTCTCGCTGCCGGAATGGCAGCCGGCCAGTGGGGCCTCTGGAAAGGCTCATCTATCGCCGGGACTTTTGTCGACAAGCCGGATCCCTGGATGTCGGGTGTCGTCGCAGTCATTCTGGGGCTCGCCACCTTTTTCGTGGCCCGCGCCCTCTTCGGTGTCATTCTCAACCCGGTCAGCTCCCGGGAAGGCCAGTCGAAGAGCCTTGGAGCACCCGGCGGAATCCTCGGCCTGCTGATGGGCGCTGCTTTTGCCTGGTTCTGCCTGTCCGGTGTCAGATACGTGGGCACCATTTCCGAGCTGGTCTGGATCCGGGAAGCCGTCAGCAACAAGGCGTGGCTCAATGCCTCGAGCGCTGAAAACAAGTCCGCAACCCGCCCCGCCCAGCCTCTCTTCTCCAGACTCAAACGTGAGCTGGATGCCCACACGGTGGGCCAGTGGCATGGGAAATACGACGACTTTCTCAACAGCCGGGCCCACGCCAGCCTCGCCAAGCTTTCCATTCTCTTTGAGAGTGAACAGGCATGGACGAGGGCCAGACTAACACGGGCAGTCCGGGACGCCTCTGACCAGGAGCAGATCAGCAAACTTCTCGAGAACCAGAACAACGAACTCCGGGCGTTCCAAGACTACTCCCAGCTCCTTCACTCCAACCTGATCAAGGAAACCTGCCGTAGCGACGAGGTTCAGGAGCTGCTGGCAGGCCTCGATATCGAAAAAGCGATCGGCCTCGTGGCAAACGAACCCGAAGAGGGGGAATAGACAGCGGCTCATCCGGAAGCCGGGCCTGCAAAACTCCCGTCGGAATCTTTGCCCCAACCAACGAACAGCTTTCCTCCGAATCTCCCATGCGCGAGCAATACATTGCCACCATTGGCCTCGAGGTTCACTGCCAGATCAGCACCAGAAGCAAAATGTTCTGCTCCTGCAGAACCAGTTTCGGGGAGGAACCAAACACCAACGTGTGTCCCACCTGTCTCGGCCTGCCCGGCTCCCTGCCCGTCCTCAACAAGGCCGCCATCGAGCAGACCATCCTCGCCGGACTACTTCTCGACTGCACGACACCTGAGATCTCCAAGTGGGACCGGAAGAACTACTTCTATCCGGACATGCCGAAAAACTACCAGATCTCGCAGTTCGACCTTCCGCTCTGCATCGGCGGCGCAGTCCCGCTCTATGAGCATAATTACCCCAAGGACTACCAGAAGGACATTGCCAATCCGGGCAAGAACGTGAGCCTCACCCGGATTCACCTTGAGGAGGACGTGGCCAAGTCTACCCATCTCGCCAATGCCAGTGTGATCGACTTCAACCGTGCCGGCACGCCTCTCATGGAAATCGTTTCCGAACCGGAAATTGAGACCCCCGAGGAAGCATTTGCCTATCTCAAGACCCTTCAGCAGATTCTCATCTACGGTGGGATTTCGGATGCGGACATGGAAAAGGGGCAGCTTCGTTGCGATGTCAATGTCTCCGTGCGCAAGCAGGAGGAGGACGAGCTCGGAACAAAGATCGAGCTTAAAAACATGAATTCCATCTCCGCCGTACGCCGTGCCCTGCACTACGAGATCGAGCGCCAGATTGACGTTCTGGAGGAGGGCGGGACGCACGCCCAGGCCACCTGGCGCTGGAACGACGACGCCGGCATCACCGAGTTCATGCGCGGGAAGGAAGACGCCCACGACTACCGCTACTTTCCCGATCCCGATCTTCTGCCAGTCCGCTCTGGAGCAATTGTCGACCGTATGCGGTCTCTCGTTCCAGAACTGCCTCACGAAAAAGCGGACCGCTTTGAGAGAGAGTTCGAAGTAACCAACTACGACGCCAATGTCCTTGCCTCCGACCGGACCCTTGCTGATTACTTTGAATCCGCTGCACGATCCTCCCGGGCTCCAGCCAAGAAAACGGCCAACTGGGTGATCAACACGCTGCTCAAGCACCTCAATGACGATAATCTCACCCCTTCCAGCTCGCCCGTCCCTCCCGAGAGGCTGGCCGCTACCGTCGACCTGGTCGAAGCCGGCACGGTCTCAAACAATCAGGCCAAGGAAGTCTTTGAGGCCCTTTGGAAAACTCCCGAGCGGGATCCCGCCGAAATTGCCCGGGAACTGGGTTTTGAACCCGCTGACACCGGCGCCATTGATGCTCTCATCGACGAGGCCATCGCAAACAACCCCGATAAGGTAACCGAGATCCAGTCCGGCAACGAAAAACTTGTCAACTGGCTCACCGGCCAGGTCATGAAGGCCTCCCGGGGCAAGGCCAACCCCAGACAGGTGACCGACTCCATCAGGGCAAAGCTTCTCTGAATACTTCTGCAGGATTCCCTGATCGGCCCAGACAGACAGCCACCCCCCGCACACCATCTCCTCCGTGCCCCCTCTCCTCCAGGTTTCCAACGTCTCCAAGACCTTCGACAAGGTTGTGGCGGTGGACAACCTCACCCTCGAGGTGGAGCCAGGGGAGGTCCTCGGCCTTCTGGGCGTCAACGGTGCGGGAAAAACCACCGTGATGAACATGATCCTGGGACTCACGATACCCAATAAGG
>CAWWCX010000337.1:0-4739 GCA_963935445.1 uncultured Roseibacillus sp. | reverse complement strand
TGGAGAGTGCAGGGTCTCCCTTCTCGCCATCGACGAAGCCCACTGCATCTCGGAGTGGGGACACAACTTCCGGCCCGACTATCTCAAGTTGGCTTCCTTCGCCCGCGAACTCGCAATCACGCGTGTCCTCGCCCTCACGGCCACCGCCACACCGCCCGTCGCTGCCGACATCCGGAAAAGTTTCGGGATCGCGGAGGAGGATCATATTCAGCTCTCCTTCCATCGTCCCAACCTGAAGCTCTGCGTTACTCCCTGCCGGGAGGAGCAAAAGAGGGAATTCCTTCTCGCCCGCCTCCAGGCCGACCCCAGCCTGCCTTCCATCATCTATGGCACCCGGCAGGAAACCGCCGAAAGCCTCGCCGCCTTTCTCAAACACCAAGGTCTCCCCGCCCGCCCCTACCACGCGGGTCTCCGTGACGAGACACGCGCGGCCTGCCAGGAGGCCTTCATGTCCGGTGAGGCCCCCATCATCACCGCCACCATCGCGTTCGGGATGGGCATCGACAAGGCGGACATCCGGCGCATCATTCACTACAACCTTCCCAAGTCGCTTGAAAACTACACTCAGGAGACTGGACGGGCCGGACGCGACGGCAAGGCAGCCACCTGCGAGCTTCTGGCCTGCCGCGACGACCTGCGTACACTTGAGAATTTCGTCTATGGCGACACCCCCTCGCCGGAAGCGGTCCGACGGGTCCTCGACCAGGTCCTCGCGCGGGGAGACACCTTTGATGTGTCCCACTACGACCTCGCCGGCACCCACGACATCCGGCCCCTCGTCATCAACACCCTCTTCACCTACCTCGAACTTGAAGGGTATCTCTCCGCCACCGCCCCGTTCTACTCCAGCTATCAGGTGAAGCCCCTGCGCGATCCCACGCAGATCGTGCTCGGCTACGACGACGATCAGCGGGGCTTCCTCCGCAGACTCCTTGCCTCCGGGAAGGAGGGGCGGACCTGGATCACCCTCGATCCCGACGACGCGGCTGGACAGCTCCACTGCGATCGCGAGCGCATCATCGAGGCCCTCAGCCACCTCGAGTCCCATGGTGATCTCGTTCTCAGGCCCCGTGGCATCCGGCACGCTTACCGGCGCCTGCGCAAGGTGGACAACCTCCCCGCCCTCACCGCACGCATGCAGGAACTCTTCCTCCGCCGGGAAGACCAGGATATTGCCCGGCTCCAGGAGGTTCTTGCCTACGCTGGGGAAACAGGCTGCCTGAATCAGCACCTCCTCAAGCACTTCGGAGAGGACCTGCCGGAACCCTGTGGTCACTGTGCCAACTGCGCAGACAGGCCCTCCTCGCGGGATGAAAAGACGATTCCCTGTTCCGCGAACCCGGAAATTGAATCTTCACAGGTGGCTGCCATCGACACCCTCCTGCAGGAACGAAACGCTCCCCTGCGCACTCCCCGGCAACTCGCCCGGTTCCTCTGCGGACTCACCAGCCCCGCCACTTCACGCGCGTGGGTTGACAATCCGGCCACCGGGAAACGAATGCGCCTCACCGCTCATGATACCTTCGCCCTCCTCCAGGATCATTCATTCAGCGACGTGCTGGCCTACTGCGAAACTGTCATCATTCCGTGACCGTGGATGCGATTCGCAACTTCCGCACCCATCGCCATCCCGGGCCGGAGCCCTGCCGGCACCAATCCGGAGTTTGCCCTCCGCGCGTCCTTTCTCTAGGTTCCGGAATCATGAGAACACTCACCACGCTCGCCGTCCTCGCTTTCGCCCTTCTTTCTCCGCTCTTCGCCAAGGATGAGCGCCTCGTCCTGCTGGGCGTCTCCTACGGCAAGAACCTCGTCGCCATCTGTGAGATGGATGGAACCGTCCTCTGGAAACACGACACCGCTGGACCGAAGCGAGGACACACCGGGCATCATGACATCCACCTCCTCGACAACGGAAATATTCTCTTCCACGACACCTGGACCAGGACCCAGGAAATCACCCTCGCGAAGAAGGTCGTCTGGGAATACGAGTCCGCCCGGGAAAACGGCAACGAGGGCAAACGAGTCGATGTGCATGCCTTCAAGCGCTTCGCCGATGGTTCCACGATGATTGCCGAGAGTGGTGTGGGGCGCTTCCTGCACGTGGACAAGGATGGAAAGAAGATCAAGGAAGTGCCCATGGGCGAAGGTGGACGCAAGAGCACCCGCCTCGTTCGTGTCCTTCAAAACGGACATTACCTTTCTTGCGCGGAGAACCCCGGAGTGGTCACCGAATACGACCAGAATGGCAAGGTGGTCTGGGAGTTCAAGGTTGGCTCCCGCGTCTATGGGGCCATTCGCCTCCGTAACGGCAACACCCTCATAGGCTCAGGCAGCGGCAAGAGCATCCTCGAGGTCAGTCCCGACAAGAAGGTGGTCTGGAAAATCGAGGGGCAGGTACCCGGCACCGGGATCGAACTCGGATGGATGACCGTCGTGCAGGAGCTCTCCAATGGCAACTACGTGATCGGTAATTGCCACGCGGGCGACAAGAACCCCCAGATCTTCGAAATCACCAAGGACAAGAAGGTGGTCTGGCAGTTCGATGAATGGAATCTCGTCGGCAACGGCCTGGCCTGCTGGCAGGTTCTCGAGGGCGAACAAGCCCGCATGGTTCGACGCAAACTCAATGAGCTCAAATAAGCCCTTCATGCCCGGGCCCGAGGCTCTCGAGGCTCTATACGGTCATGCCCGGTTCCCGCTCCTGTTCTTTCCGGAAACCCGCCTGCGCCCTACCCGGACTCCAAGGTTCTCCTCCGCAGGCTACGCTGTTTCGAGAGCGCCCACCCACCAAGCGCAGTCACAGCGACTCCATGGAGCAGGAGCGAAAACTGGAAGGCGCCCATTGCCGGGGTGACTCCAACCCCCTCGAAGCCATTCCGCATGGCATTGATGGGCAGGCTGAAACCGCTCAGCGACATGACGTAGATGACGAGGTCACTTCCTTCCTGGGTGGCCAGTCCCAGCACCAGCCCGGCCATGGGAGGAACCACCCAGCCAAAGAGAAGCGCCATGAACCAGGCCACCCTCCCCGAGGACTCGAGGATCAGCTGGGAGAAAAGGACGGGCACGAGGATCGACAGGGGAAAGAACATCCAACTGCTCCAGACGAAACTCCATCCTTCGTAGTGCTCGGACTTGAGGAGAGCCGTCAGGAATACCATCCATGCCATCACCGCAAGGATCGTGCAGGCGAGGGTCGTGAACAGGGAGGATGAGGCATCTGCCCAGAAATACACCGAGCGCCGGCCCCGCTTGCGGGCGAGGCGCAAGCCCTTGACCCGGGTATCCTCCGTCGGGGTGACCAGAAAAACCACCAGCAGGAGGATGAGGATCATGCCGAATCCGAAAGCTCCCGGAATGGCCAGCATCTCGCCCTCAAAGGGCTGCGTGGAGCGGAAACCACGCATCCGGTCTCCCAGCAGGGCCGAGGCTGACATGGATGGGAAAATGCTTTCGTTCGGGATGCCGGGCAGGATCGTTCCAAGAAGGATGGTTACAAATCCTCCAAAGACCGGGATCGCCGAAAACTTGCCCAGGAGATGCTCTTCCTGATTGCGCACACGCCGGTAGACGACCAGCAGGAACACCGAGAAAAGAAAACCCTGCATGAGGAGGGTAAACCAGACGAGGGGAATCTCCGCCTGAAAGAACGGTTCAGTAGCCGGAATCGGCATCTCGCCACGCTCTGTCCGATCGAAGAGAACACCAAGGGACTCCATGAACACAGGACGCACCGTAAGGTAGAGGAAAATGACGTATCCCAGGCGCGACAGCTGTGGCAGCAGCAGGTAGAGCACGATCATGAGCAATTGCGAGAGCAATCCGGACATGAAACGGTTTTTCACTACGATCCCGGCGAGGAAACCCGTCATGTGATACATCAGGGAAGAGGTTGCCATCACAAGGTAGAGCTTCCCGACCAGGTCCGCCGGAATCTCCCCCACCCGGATGGCGACTACCGTGAAAGGCAGGGTCATGAGGCAGAGGACCGTCTCGCGAATAGGAAGCCCGAGAACATAGCCGACGATCTTGGCAAGGGGCGACATGGGCGTCAGGCGCTGGTATTCCAGAATCCCCTCAATGGACTCACGAGTTACCCCCACCGCCACCGAGAACGTGCCCCAGAGCATCAGGAGACAACACTGGACGACAAAGACTGCGACGAAGGCCGTGCGGGCCCCCACCCTGCGAGCCTCGGTAAACACCTCCTGCTGGGGGGTCGGGCTGTGCTCGAGCCGATCTCCCCCTTCCTCCTCGAGGACACCTCCGCCGGGGCTGGGGTGGGCCTCCTGCTGCCGCATGCTCTCCTCAAAGAAAACCTGCCTCTGGTGGTAGCCGGATCCACCGTAATAGGCAATCAGGCTCACGAAGGTGACCAGAATCATGGTCGGGATCGCCGTGAGCAGCATCCCCTTCCAACGCAACCGGGCACGCAGGTAACGGACCAGGATGGGGTTGCGCCAGAACTCAATTACCGACACAGGTCTACTTTCCATCACGTTCCTCCGCTACCTGTTCTTCGTGAAGGGCCACAATCACGTCCTCGATGCTGGCTGAACGTTCCTCGAAAGACCGGATGGGCATGCCACTGTCGGTGAGAATGCGCAGGAGGTTCACCTGTTCGTCGACGGTTCCGGAAAATTCAAAGACGAGACCTCCGCCCTCCTTGCGCACTTTCCTGACGCCTTCCTGGTTCCCGAGAAGAGCCACGGCCTCCTTCTCCCCGTAAAGAATATTGA
>CAWWCX010000336.1:0-4770 GCA_963935445.1 uncultured Roseibacillus sp. | reverse complement strand
ACCGATGTCTTTCCTGCACACCCTCAGCTTCGTTCTGGCTGGAGTCCTCCTCTTCATTGGCATCGCTGGGCTTACTCAGAGCAACTCCATCCAGGAGCTCCGAGCCTGCGCCATGCCCGGTATCTTCTTCGGCGGGGCGATCTTGATCGCCTCGCTTTATGCACTCAAGGAATGCCGGCACGGACTGGCGGGGGCCTCCTTCCTGGCATTTCTCGCCTTTCTGACCAACGCAGCCTCCTTCCTCGGAGCCCACAGCGCCGGCAGGTATAACTGGAACACACCGGGAGACCGCAGCGCCACGCTTATTTTCCTCGCAACCCTTCTCTACCTTGCGGTCGCCTTCACACGATGGAAGCGAAGCCGCAGGCAACGGGCCATGGAGGAGTGGAACAAAACATGAGACCGAAAGAACCCGACTTTCGGGCCAGCCGGCTTCCGGCACCCTAAACTGTCATAAGCTCCTGCTCCTTTTCACTGAGCTTTGCGTCGATTTCCTTGATGAACCTGTCGGTGAGCTCCTGCACCTCGCTCTCGAGGTCATGCATCTGATCCTCGGTCAACACGCTGTCAGCCTTCATCTTCTTCGCCGCATCCATGCCGTCTTTGCGACCCGCACGCACGCTGATACGGGACTCCTCGGCCATGTTCCGGATGACCTTGACCATCTCGATCCGGCGTTCCTCCGTGAGCTCCGGAATCGGAAGACGAATGACCTTGCCATCACTCACAGGGTTGAGGCCAAGCTTCCCGTTCTCGCGGATGGCCCGTTCAATATCGCCCACCACACTGGGATCAAATGGCTGGACCATGATTGTCCGTGCCTCAGGAGTCGTAATCACAGCGAGCTCCTTAAGGCGCATGTTGCTGGCGTAGGCCTGGACGTGCACGTCCAGGTTCTCAACGAGGCTCGGCGACGCCTTGCCGGTCCGCACTCCCGTAAATTCGTGCAACATATGCTCGACCGCCTTGCTCATCGCTGCAGTCACTTCGTTCTTGGTGGTTTCCGGATCCATGGTCACTGAGATGGTTTGGATGATAACGTCTGGAGAAACTACTACCCGGCATGGACAATCGTGCCAAGCTCTTCGCCGCACAGCGCTCGCTGGATATTGCCTGGCTCACCGAGATCGAAGACAATGATGGGCACGTCATTATCCATGCAGAGGCTGAATGCAGTGGAATCCATCACCTTCAGCCTCTGGGTGATGCACTCATGAAAGCTGACCGTCTGGTAGCGGGTCGCGTCCGGGTCCTCCTTGGGATCGGCGGTATAAACTCCATCCACCATGGTCGCCTTCAGGATGACGTCCGCGTTCATTTCGCTGGCGCGCAGGGCGGCGGTCGTGTCGGTCGAGAAAAAAGGACTGCCGGTCCCGGCCGCGAAGATCACCACCCGCCCGTTATCGAGGTTGCGGGTGGCCTTCCGGCGGATAAAGGGCTCCGCCACGTTTTTCATCTCGATCGCGGATTGCACGCTGCACAAGACCCCCTCCTCCTCGAGAGCGGCCTGGAGCGCCAGGGCATTCATCACCGTCGCGAGCATCCCAACATAGTCGGCGGTTGCCCGGTCCATGCCGCGCGCACTCGCGGCAGCACCCCGCCAGAAATTACCGCCCCCCACCACGATGCCGAGCTGGACTCCAGAAGCCATGGCGGAGGCAATCTCGGAAGCAATCCGCTCCACGATCTCAGGAGAAATGTTGTCCGTGCTTCCCGGCTCCCGCAGGGCCTCTCCGCTCAACTTCAATATGGCTCTCTTGAAAGAGCGTCCCTTTTCTCCCATACAATCAGAAGGTTGGAGTATTGAACCAACCTCTTCCCGGGCTGCAAAGCGAAAAGGAGCGACCCATCATGTGAATATCAGGAAACACACGGCCAGCCCCTGCCAATCTCAGGATTCGGCTTCATCCTCTCCCGGCGAAGGGTCCTGCCCCACCCTGAACCGACGAGCCAGGTCCTTGAGGGTTTCGTTCCCTTCCCGGGTTCCCTTTATGCCTACCGACACCTCGAGAGGGTCACCCGGCACGTGCTGAAAATAGTCCTCGAGCGTCCGCTGGATCGCGATGATTGAAAAGGTAAGTGCCTGCCGGATCGTCAAGTCCACCTCCTCCGGCATCTCGAAAGAGCTCACATCGAGCCTGACGAGCAACCGAGCCTGCCGCACCTCCGCCTTCAGGCCGATTTTGCACAGGTTGAGCAGATTGGCATCCGCGACCTCATACCCCTCGGCGTTTGTCACGATCCGATGAGGGCTTGCCACCGCCTTGACAAGGTCCTCGGGAACCGCGCCAGTCAGAGCATAAGGCCTGGCCATCACCGCCGCCTGAACGGGATCGCCCTCCTCCAGAGCCTCCCCGATACCATCCGTTCCGTGGAGCGAAAGCGGCTGATACACCTGCACCACCTCAACGGTTACCCCTGAGACCAGACCGGTAGAGAGCAGGAATGCAGCGAAAACCCTCGAACGCATGGACTGACTCTGCGGTCCTCGCAGTCACCTCGCCAGCGAAAAGAAACAATCACCCTCACCCAGGGACTGCCCCCTGAGAAACTCCCCCACCGGAAGGCGCTTCCCTCCCTCGGCCTGCACCTCACCAAGACGGAGGCCCCCTTTTCCGCAAGCTACCACTATTCCAGAGGAGCTCACGCCATGAAGTTCCCCTGCCTTCCCAAGGCCCTCGCCCAGCAGCACTTCTCCACCGGGAAAGACCTTCAGCCGCCGCTTCCGGCCCCGGCCGTCATGGTAAGCGGTAAAGGACCCGGGCCAGGGATCATGGGCACGGATCCGACGTTCAAGCTGTTCAGCAGGCAGGGCCCAGTCCACTTCACCATCCCCTCGTTCCAGTTTCGGGGCATATGTGGCGAGCCCATCGTCCTGTCTCTCCCGTCGCACCTCACCACCAGAGATCATCTTCACACTTTCAGCAAGAGGGCCGGGAGCGATCTCCGCCAACCGGTCGTGCAGGCTGCCACCGGTTTCATTACCGCGCAGGGGAATCGCCTGGCGGGTGATTAAATCACCGGTATCCAGCCCCTCATCCATCACAATGATACTGACTCCGCTCTGCGTGTCACCGGACTCAATGGCAGCCTGGATGCAGGAGGCACCCCGGTGCCTTGGCAACAGTGATGCATGAACATTGATGCAGCCGTGCGCAGGCAATTCCAGCACGGCCCTGGGAAGGATCTGCCCATAGGCCATCACCACGATCAGGTCAGGTTCCAGCGCGACAAGTTCCGCGAGGGCCTCCTTGCTGCGCAGGCGTTCCGGCTGGAGGACCGGAAGATCCGCCTCCAACGCCAGCTCCTTGATCCGGGGTGGGCGAGCCTGGGAGCTACGACCGACTGGACGATCCGGCTGCGTCACCAGCCCGACGAGACTTCCATCTCCAACCAACATCCGGAACGACGGGAGGGCTATCTCCCCCGTTCCCATGAACACGACTCGCAAGGCACCTGTATTCAAGAAAGCGAAACTGAAAACCGTTGAAACGCACCAAGATCAGACCGTCAGCTTTGCCATCGCCTGGTAGGCCTCCATCCTGACCAGCTCCGCAACGATGTCACCCAGAACTTCAATGGGCTGCTTGGTCGCATCGATATCAACCACCTTCCCGTCGTAGAACTGAATCAGGGGCTTGGTCTCCTCCTCGTAGGTCTGGATCCGTTGCGAGATCACCTCGTCGCTGGCATCATCATATCTCCCCTCCTTGAGCGCGCGTTTCCGCATGCGCCTTCCCAGCTCGTTCCGATTCGGGCAGGTAAGATGGATCACACGGTGAACCTCGACGTGCCCCTCGAGAATCTCGGCCTGCCGCACATTGCGGGGAATTCCATCCAGGATCAGGATATCGATGTCCGGCTTGTAGCGGGAGGTGTCGATCCAGTTGTCAATCTGGACACTCCAGAGGTTGACGGTCAGCTCGTCAGGAACCAGTTCGCCCTTGCTGGAGTATTCCACGAATTGCTGCCCCAGGTCCGTCCGGGTATCGAGCGACCGGAAGACGTCGCCACACGCACAGTGGAAGAAACGCGGCACATTCCCGAGCACCTTGCCCTGGGTTCCCTTGCCTGCTCCGGGCGCGCCCACGATGAGGACGGCATTATGACGATGACGGGGTTGTTCCTTCACGGTTCCTGAGTTGCAGGGCGGTGACGCTACCGACGTACGAATCCGGCTCCAAGCCCCAAATTCCCCGCTGCCATTCTAACCTCCCCCCGGGGATTCCGGGGCCGTCAGGCTCCAGGAGACCTGCCCGAACTCAATGATCTCGTAGTCCACAAGATAGAAATAAAAGAAGGGCAATGGAAGCAGCATGGCGACATCCGCAAGCACCCTCAGGGCATTTGCGCAAAAACGGTCACGAAGCAGAACCAGGAAGGCCAGCCCCCCCGCCCCGACCATCAGGGACAGGTAAAAGGCCTTGTGCATCTGGAGGGTGTAGTCTTCCGCCCGGACGGCAAGCAGGTAGCAGCACCCGATCAAGGCAAGAAGAAGCCCGAGCAGGAGGACGCGGAAAAACGCTCGGGTTTCCCGCTCGTCTTCCATCTCTGCCTCCTCCCCCCCGCCCTTTCGCGCGGAAGTCTCCCAATGATCAATGGCAACCATGTTGATGATGCAGAGTACCGCGAAGACCACAACTTCCGGTGAGAGCGCAAGGTCCCAGATCGGCCGGACCCGTTGGAAGTGCACCCCAACCGCAACACCATAGGCAAAGCCCACCCCCTGTCTCTTATACACATCTCCGAGCCCACGAGACCGTACTAGAT
>CAWWCX010000335.1:0-4771 GCA_963935445.1 uncultured Roseibacillus sp. | reverse complement strand
TACCGCAAAGGCGATGTGTGCGAACCCCGGACGATTAATCGCGGGACGCCCGGCTCCTACCTGATCCTCATAAGCAAAGATTTCGAGGGTGGGCCCATCCTCCCCATGACCTGGCAGGCGCAGGTGCAGCCCCTCCAGGCGTGCCCCGGGCAGTCCGGTGGCCGCCTCGAGGTTCCGGCCGCCGTAGTCCCGGGCCGGGGGCACCGGCACACAACCCAGGACCTCTTCATAAAACCGCGCGAGACGACGCCAGTCCCGCGCGACCAGGTTGGTATGCACATACTTCACCCCCATGAGCCAAGCCTACGACTCCTCTCCGGCATTCCAAACCCATTAGTGCCCACAAATGCGTTCCCCTTCCCCGTCGTGACAGGGGCAGGCAAGCCTGCGAATCTTCTTTAGGTAACGCAACCTGTCCGCTGAGGTAGGGCCCCTCACCATGCAACGACTCACCCTGCGCGCCTCTCTCCTGTTCACCTGCCTCGCCCTGCCCATCTCCCTTCAGGCCAAGCCCAACATCGTGGTCATCCTCGCCGACGACATGGGCTACGGAGACGTTCAGGCCCTCAATCCCGCCTCGGCCATTCCCACCCCCCACCTCAACGCCCTCGCCCGGTCCGGCGCCAACTTTGTCGATGCCCACAGCGGCTCCGCCGTGTGCACCCCCACCCGTTACGGGCTTCTTACCGGACGCTACTGCTGGCGGTCCCGTCTCAAGCGGGGCGTCCTCTTCCCCCCCCGCGACAAACCGCTCATCGAGGACGATCGCCCTACCATCGCGAGCTATCTCAAGGGCCAGGGTTACCGAACCGCCATGGTGGGGAAGTGGCACCTCGGAATCGAGTGGGCCCGCGACAACCAGGGCAAGGTCGTGTTTGATGCCCCTTTCACCAACGGGCCGGTCGAAAAGGGATTCGAGACCTGGTTCGGTATCGCGGCCTCCCTCGACATGGTTCCCTACGTCTATCTCCGGGACCATCAGGCCGTGGCTAAATGCACAACCACCCAGAAAGCCATTGGCTTCCCCAAGTATGTTCGCGAGGGCCCCCGAGACCCCAATTTCGATCCCGGTGACGTCCTCGACGACCTCGCGAGGGAATCCGCGGCCTTCATCCAACGGGCCACCATGCCTTCCGGGGCCGGCTCCGCCGCCCGGAACAAACCATACTTCCTGTATGTTCCCCTCACCGGGCCACACAAGCCGGTCTGGCCGCACAAACGATTCGTGGGCAAGACGAGGCTTGGTCCCTACGGCGACTTCATTCACCAGGTGGATCACACCGTGGGAGTCATCCTCACCGCCATCGAAAAGAGCGGACAGGCGGGCAATACGATCATCATTTACACCAGCGACAATGGCTCGTTCATGTATCGCCGCGGGGATGAGCAGAATCACCACCTCGCCGATGAAAAGGACCAAGGCTACCGCCCTTCCGATCACAGCGCAAATCACCACTGGCGTGGAACAAAGGCCGATGTGTGGGAGGGAGGTCACCGGGTTCCGTTCTTTGTCAGGTGGCCCGACCAGATCAAGCCCCGCCAGGTCACCCGGGTCACCTGTCATACCGACATCTTTGCCACCCTCGCGGAGGCGGTGGGCCAGCCTCTCCCGGCGGGAGCAGCCGAGGACAGCTTCTCCTTCCTGCCGGCGGCCCGGGGCAAACCCTCCGGCAAGGTCCGGCCCGGCGTGATCAACCACAGCGCTGCCGGGGTCTTTGCGATCCGGAGCGGCCCCTGGAAGCTCGTCGCGGGCAGCGGCTCGGGCGGACGCCAGCAGCCGAAGGGCAAACCCTTCCAGAAGCCCTACCACCTCTACAACTTGGACGAAGACCCCGGCGAAACCCGGGATCTTATCGAGAGCAAACCGGGAATAGCTGCCCGCCTGGAGGAGGAGCTTACCCGGATCCGCGGGGCAAAGTGAACTTCCCCCCATGGGGGCAACCCTGCCGCTTCAGCCGTCTTTTTCCTGCCTGCTCAAGAATGGAGAAACCGCCGATGGCAAAAACCCATTGCTTCAAAAGCAGGGAGAAACAGGCCTTAAATCCCGCATATCCCAGCTTCCCCGGCCGAAGGGAACTTACCCAAAGAATTTCGTGACAGAGGCCCGTATCTTCGCCAAAATTCACCCCGAAACACCGGCTTATGAAAACAATCGCGACACTCACCCTCGCCGCCCTGACCGGCGTAGCGTCCGCCGCAACGATTCTCAGCCCCGGAGATCCCATCGCCGGGGGACAGCTGAATGGCGGAACCTTCAACCTCGGCAGTGAAGGCACTCAGGGAGACACAAACAATTGGCCCGGAGCAGAGGCCCCTTCAGATCTCATCAATGGCGCCATCGGCGGTGGTGGTGAGAAATATCTCAATTTCGGCAAGACCAACACAGGCGTCGTGGTAAGCCCGACTGCCGGCGGTGGCCTCCCCTCGGTGGTGACGAGCATGGAGCTCTGGGTAGCCAATGACGTCCCCGAGCGCGATCCCGCCAGCTACCAGCTCTTCGGCAGCAATGCCGCGATTGACCTCAGCGCCAACCTCTCCCTGGGCGACTTCACCCTGATTTCAGAAGGCGGTCTGGCCCTGCCGGACCAGCGGGACAATACCAATGACGGGACAGGATTCAGCCAGGTGGTCAGCATCGACAACAGTGACGCCTACAGCCACTACATGCTCGTCTTCCCGACCATCAGGAACGAGGGTGCCACCAACTCGATGCAGCTCTCGGAGGTTCAGTTCGAGGGAACATTCGTACCGGAGCCTTCCACGACCCTGGTAGCCCTCCTCGGCCTCGTGCCGCTCCTGCGTCGCCGCCGGGGGTAGGACGGAACCTGTCCGGATAAAAAATCATTAAGCCTGCCTTCACCGGCAGGCTTTTTTGTGCCTCCATGGAACCGATGATGCGCAACGCCTAGCCCGCACCCGAATGAAACTCCTCCTCTCCCTCCTCCTTGCCCTCTTCTGCTCTTTGCCCGTCAGTGCCGCCCAGCGGCCAAACGTGATCCTCGTGATCACCGATGACCAGGGTTACGGACCCGTGGGCCGCCATGGGCACCCATGGATCAGGACCCCTCATCTCGATGCCCTGTATGACCGGAGCGTGCGCTTCACCCGGTTTCTCGTGAGCCCGACCTGCTCTCCCACGCGCGCAGCCATCATGACCGGCCGGCACCCCCTCAAGAACGGGGTCTCGCACACCATTCTCGAGCGCGAACGCCTGACCCTGGAAGCGACCATCCTGCCACAGGTTCTCAAGACCGCCGGTTACACCTCCGGTATCTTCGGCAAATGGCACCTGGGCGACGAGGACCCCTACCAGCCGCACAAGCGCGGTTTCGACGAGGCGTTCATCCACGGGGCGGGTGGTATCGGCCAAGCCTACAACTGCTCCTGCGCGGACGCCCCGGGTAACAAGTACTTTGACCCCGTCATCCGCCACAATGGCTCCTTCGTGAAGACCAGCGGCTACTGCACCGACATCTTCTTCACCGCGGCCCTCGGATGGATCAAGGCCGTGAAGGACAAGGACGCTCCCTTCTTCGCCTACATTACCACCAACGCTCCCCACGGCCCCTTCATCGCGCCACCCTCCAATACCAAGCGCTTCACGGACCTTGGCTTCGGGGGAAGACAGGCCGGCTTCTACGGCATGATCGAGAACATTGACGAAAACATGGGGCGCCTCCAGGACAAGCTGGAGGAATGGAAGCTCTCCGAGAACACCATCCTCATCTTCATGTCCGATAATGGCATGACCGGTGGCGGAGGCGGACGCCCCGGCAAAGACCTCGCCAAGGGCTACCCGTTCTTCAACGCGGGTCAGAAAGGCCTGAAGGGCTCGGTCGACGAGGGAGGTGTTCGCGTCCCGTTCTTCGTCCGCTGGGATGGCAGGTATGCACCCCGTGATATTTCGAGGGTTTCCGCCCATATCGATATCCTGCCGACCCTGGCTGCCGTGGCGGGGGCCAAGCTACCCCCGAACCAGGTGGAGGGCCGCAGCCTTCTTCCCCTTCTCCTAGGCCAGAAGATCAGAATTCCCGACCGTTATCTGTTCTCCCAGAAGGCCCGCTGGCCCACCGGGTCCGAGCCCAACAAGCATCAGTGGAACAATTTCGCGGTGCGTAATGACCGCTATCGCCTCGTGGGACAGCAACTCTTTGATCTGCTCGCCGATCCCGGGCAGAAGACCGACGTGGCCGCAAGGCATCCCGGGATCGTGAAGGAAATGCGTAGCGCCTACGACAAGTTCTGGAAGGAAGCACGCCCTCTCATGGTCAACGAACAGGCCCCCATGTCCAAGACCCGTCCCTTCCACGTCTGGTTCAAGGAGCAGATGGAGCAGGGCGGGATTCCTCCGTGGTCGCCGCCGGGACTCTAGGAAACGCCCAGAAAGGACCCTCGCAAACCCCCGCTGCAGGTCCTCCTGCTCTCCCCGGGTGGGGTTGATTTATCTACCCCCCCGTCTGGCCGGAGGCCTGCCGCCGGGACAAGGAGTTGAAGCTGCGGCCTGATTCGTTAAGCTGGAGAACCCTTTCAGCCCTCCCGGCACCATGAGATACCCCCAAACCCGCTGCGCGTGCGCGCTCCTCTTCTCCTGCCTGCTCGCCAGCGGCACCCCGGTCATCAGTGAATTCATGGCCGACAACAGAACGACTCTCTACGACGAGGACGGGGATTCCAGCGACTGGATCGAATTGTTCAACCCCGGGACAGCAACCGTAGACATGGGAGGCTGTCTCTTATACACATCTCCGAGCCCACGAGACCGTACTAGATC
>CAWWCX010000334.1:0-4772 GCA_963935445.1 uncultured Roseibacillus sp. | reverse complement strand
TCGAGAATATCAGGAAGCACTGGAGTGTGCAGGGAGACGAACTTGTGAACGACGGAAAGGGGCTCTACCTGAGTACTGAGAAAAACTACGGGGACTTCGAATTGCTGCTGGAATACCGGACGGTCCCGCGAGCAGACAGCGGGATTTACCTGCGCGGTATTCCACAGGTGCAAATCTGGGACTCCACGGATAAGGGGAAATTCAAGCTGGGCGCGGACAAGGGGTCGGGAGGGCTCTGGAACAATCCAAAGGGGCAGGGCAAGGATCCCCTCGTGCTCGCGGACAAGCCGCTTGGAGAGTGGAACAGCTTCCGGATTATCATGGCGGGCGACCTTGTGACAGTCCACCTCAACGGCAAGATGGTGGTGGATCACGCCAAGCTGCAAAACTATTTCGACAAGAAGGGGCCGCTTCCGAAGGTGGGCCCCATTCAGCTGCAGACACATGGGGGAGAGATCCGCTGGCGCAATGTCTTCGTGCGGGAGATCGGTACGGAAGAGTCCCGGAAAATCCAGGCCAATGCCGGGAAGTAAGGACGCTTGAAAGGAACAGTTGACGGGGGAGCGCGATGGGAAGGAAATGGATGCTCCTCGTGCCGGTAGCGTTGCTGGCGGCGGTGGTTGTCATCCGGAATCTGCCCGGGCCTGACCGGCAGGAGCGGGGGGCTCCTGTTGCGGATGCGGCGAGGCCGTGGTTCAAGGGGAACACGCATACGCACACCCTCTGGAGTGATGGGAATGATTTCCCGGACATGGTGGTGGCCTGGTACAAGGAGCGGGACTACGACTTCCTGGCCCTCTCTGATCACAATATCCTGAGCCGTGGCGAAAAGTGGATGAAGACCGGGAAGGTCCGGGAGCGTCAGAAGGCAGGGGGGCCATCCGCTCTGGAGAAATACCTGGAAAAATTCGGCGGCGGAGGAGTTGAGCTGCGGGGAGAGGGCGCTGACGAGGAGGTGCGTCTCAAGACGCTGGAAGAGCTGCGGAGCATCTTTGATGAGAAGGGTGAGTTTCTTCTCATTGAGGCCGAGGAGATCACGGACAGGTTCGAGCGTCATCAGGTGCACATCAATGCGCTCAACCTGGAGGAGCTCATTTCACCTCAGAAGGGAGCCTCGGTGGTGGAGACGATGCGCAACAACCTGCGTATGGTGGAGGAGCAGGCCGGGCGTCTCGGAAAGCCGGTCGTCGCGCACCTCAATCACCCGAATTTCCACTTTTCCTTTACTGCGGAACAATTGGCGGAGGTGGTGGAGGAACAGTTTTTCGAGGTATACAACGGGCACCCCGGGGTCAACCACCTGGGGGATGACCGGCATCCCGGAGTCGAGCAGCTCTGGGACATCGCGAATGCGATCCGGATTGGAAAAATGCGAGCCGCTCCCTTGTTCGGCGTAGCGACGGATGATTCGCACACCTACCATGGAGGGAATGTCTCCCCGGGGCGGGGCTGGATCATGGTTCAGGCTGAAAGCCTGGATGCGGATCTCCTCATGGAGGCCATGAAACGGGGTGATTTCTATGCGTCCTCGGGTGTAGTGCTGAAGAAGGTTTCCTTTCGAAGGAGGATCCTGGAACTGGAAATTGAGGGAGAGGAAGGCGTGACCTACACCACCACGTTCCTGGGAACACGTGACGTGGAGGATGCGACGCCCGGTGAACAGCTGGATCGCAGTGAGGACCTGCGGCCGGCTTACCGGCTGCGAGGGGATGAACTGTACGTCCGGGCGGTGGTGACTTCTTCAAAGAGTCATGCCAACCCATCCTTTGCCGACCAGAAGGAACAGGCCTGGACCCAGCCGGTGGGGTGGCGGGAGTTGCTGGAGAGAGAGCAATGAATGAGGGGCGGCATCGAGGACCCCGTTCTGGACGGAAGCAGGGAAAGGTGTTCAGGAAGTGGCCGACAGATGAAGGTTGAAGAAGTGCAATGGGGGCTGAGGGGCTACCTCCAGACGGTGGATTTGCGCAAGCGGGTCCTGCGCGCGCCCCTCGGGATTGAGTGGACGGAGGAGGAGAAGGGCTGGGAGCCGGAGGAGCGGCACTTTGCCCTTTGGGATGGCGATGCACTGGTAGCCTGCGTGGTCATCCGTCCTCTGGAAGGGGGGGCGGTAAAGTTGCGGCAAATGGCCGTGGAACCCCCGCGGCAGGGATGTGGAGCTGGGCGTCGGCTCCTCGAGGGAGTGGAAGAGCAATTGAGAGTTGAGGGAGTTTCCCGGATCGAGCTGAACGCCCGGGATACGGCGGCAGGATTTTACCGGAAACTGGGCTACAGGAAGGTTGGCGGAGAGTTCGTGGAGGTGACCATTCCGCACTGGAAGATGGTGAAGAGGTTGTGACCTTTGACTTTCGATCGCCTGCCGATTAGACCATCGGCATGGAACACCATGTCTACTTTTGGATGAAGCAGGAGCGGAAGAACGACGCTGACCGGGCGGAGTTCGAGGCGGGAATGAACAGGTTGACGGAGTCTGTCACCCTCGAGAGTGGATGCTGGGGGAAGCCGGCCGGAACGCAGGCGCGGCCGGTGACCGACCATTCCTGGGACTACGGTCTCTCCTTCAAGTTTACCACGCTTGCGGACCACGATCAGTACCAGGGAGACGATCCGCACCATCAGGAATTCGTGGGAACCTTCAAGGACTGGTGGGAGAAGGTGCTCGTGATGGACCTGGATTGAAAGGAGACTGGCCGGAGGGCTATGGCCTCCAGGGCATCGGGCCGCCTGGCTTGGGCTGGAGAAACTTGGCGTCGACTTTCTCATACCAGGAGTGAAGGTCCCGGCGCATTGACTGGACACGAGCAGGGTCGCTGTTCGCGAGGTCGACCTTTTCGCCGAGGTCCTTCTCCAAGTTGTAAAGGTGGACGCGCCCGTCCTCGAATCGTTCGATGAGCTTGTAGTCTCCCTGCCGGATTGCCCCTCCGGGGAAGCCGCCCTGATTGGAGTAATGAGGGTAGTGCCAGTGGAGTGACTTGCGCGCCAGCTTGGCCGAGGGATCGCGGAGGAGGGGGACGAGCGAGTGGCCGTCCAGGTGCTGGAGGGGCCTTGGAGGGAGCCCCGCGAGTTCAAGCAGGGTGGGGTAGAAGTCGGTGGAAGTGACTGGATGGGCACACACGGAGCCGGGTCTTGTCAGTCCAGGTGCCGCGATCATGTAAGGTTCGCGGATTCCGCCCTCGTAAAGCCATCCCTTCCCTCCGCGCAGGGGAAGATTGGAGGTAGGACTTCCTTCTGAAGTCGAGAGGCCGCCATTGTCCGACATGAAGACGACGATGGTGTTGCTCGCAAGCTTGTTCCGATCGAGGGCATCGAGGATGCGTCCGACGGCGGTGTCCATGGATTCCATCATCGCGCCGTAGACTGCGTGGCGCTGGCGGATACGGACCCTCCGGGGGGACGCCTTGCGTCCCTTGGGCTGCCAGACCTGTTCCTCGGTGCCGAATTCAGGTTTCTCGTCCGGAGAGGGGAGGGTGTCGGCTTTCGCGCGATATTTGGCCACAAGCTCCCGCTTGCCCTGGAGTGGTGTGTGAACGGAGTAGAAGGACAGGTAGAGAAAAAAGGGTTTGCCCTTGTTTGAATCGATAAAGCGGACGGAGTCGCTGGCCAGCCGGTCGGCGAGATGTTCGCCCTTCGGGCCATCGGGAAGGCGGGGATTATGGTAGGGGGAAAAGAAGCTGCGGGGCATTCCCCTGCTGTGACCACCGATGTTCACATCAAAGCCCTGTTTGGTGGGCCAGAATTCCGGGGTGGGGCCGAGGTGCCACTTGCCTGCGAAGCAGGTAGCGTAGCCTGCGTCCTTGAAGGCCTCAGCGAGGGTGTGTTCCTCAAGATCCATCCGGTCATGAAGAGGCGCGGGCTGGAAGAGTCCGCCTCGACGGCCGGAAAAGAAATTGGTGGCATCCGGACGGGAGGGGTGTCGGCCCGTCATGATGGAGTAGCGGGTTGGAGAGCAGACGGGATTGGCGGCGTAGCCATCGGTGAAACGCATCCCCGCCGCTGCGATGCGGTCGCAGTGCGGGGTTTCGTAGAAGGAGTCCGGATTGTAGGCCCGGATATCCATGTATCCCAGATCGTCGACCAGGAAGAAGACGACGTTGGGTTTTCCCGCTGCAGCGCAAGTAGCGGCCACCCCTGAGGCGAAGAGGGCCAGCACCGGGAGAAGATGACGAGTCATAGGCCCGATTAGGGTTGTGTGCAGTGGCGCTTGGCAAGTGGAATGGCATATTTTTCTGCGTATTTCCGTGATCTTTCGCTTTCGTTCCCGACAGACGAGAGCATCTTGCGGGGAGTTTTTATGAGGATGTCATCGTCTGGATGGGTCGGTATTCTGCTGGCTCTTTGCTTGGTCCTGTTTTTCCGGATTCCGGGGTCCAACATCCGCGTGGACGGCACCGAGGGGGCTCCCGGGGAGTGGACCCGGGAGATGGTGAGAGATGCGGCGCCTGAGCATTCTGCCTCCGGTGAGGGGAAGGCCAGCTCCGGGGGTGGAGGGGAAGAGATCTTGAGGCTCGCTCGTTTTGAACCTGAGGCCCTGCTGGACGCGCATCCGCCCCGCAAGGGAGCGCCCCTCCGCTTTGCGGAGGCGGTGCCTGTGGAGGTGTCGCCGGAAGCCTGCGGGCATTGGTCTCGAGAGAATGGAACGGCGCGCTGGACGTTTCGAATCGAGGCCCCGGGGGCACGGAATCTGAACCTGGGCTTTTCGCGGTTTCGGTTGCCACCGAGTGCGCGGCTCGAACTGCGGGTGGACGGGGCCCTGATGGTCCGACCCTTTACCGCTG
>CAWWCX010000333.1:0-4779 GCA_963935445.1 uncultured Roseibacillus sp. | reverse complement strand
GAGCTGGGCAAGAGTCCACCAGAACCAGGGAGGACGTCGCCTGAGGAATTTCTTTAGGTCGTCGGCCCGGGCCAAGGGGTGGAAGGGTTGGGGTGGGTGGTGCTCAGGAGCAGTTGGTGCCATCGAGGGCCGGATCGTAGCCGGGTTCCACGCCTTCTTCCTTTGCTTCAAAGGATGTGCCACAGCCACAGGAGCGGGCGGCATTGGGGTTCACGATCTTGAATCCGGAATCGGAAAGGTCGTGTGAATAGTCAATGTGGCAGCCGCGGAGGTAATCGAGGCTGTCGGGAGCAAGAAAGACACGAACGCCATCCTGTTCAATCAGTCCGTCGTCCTCGCTTCGTTCGTCCACCTGCATGGTATACTGGAGTCCCGCGCAGCCACCGCGCTGGACACCGAGTCGCAGGCCTGCGGTGTCGGAGGCCCCCTTTCTCTGGAGGAGTGTCCTCAGCTCCTTTACTGCGTTTTCGGTGAGTGTAATCATTCCGGGGCGGGGAAAAGGATGGGGCAGGGCGGCTGGTTTATCCAGCGATTGTTTAGCGGGGAGCACGGATGTTCAGGACTCCCAATCACCAAGCATCAGATAAATCTCAATTCTCGAAATGCAAATTTCAAAAACCGGAGCGGATCGGGGTCTAAAAGGGGAAAATTATTTGGAGCTTGCTTGCCAAAGCCCCCGACACCGGCAGGGAGGTAAAATGAGTCGGCGTGCCCCGTTGCACTCCCTAGAGTTCTGTTGATGCCGCGCATTCATGTCATGCCTGATGCCCTGGCCAGCCAGGTCGCTGCCGGGGAGGTCGTTGAGCGGCCGGCCAGTGTTGTCAAGGAGCTGGTGGAGAACAGCCTTGATGCGGGGGCGAGGGAAGTGAGGGTTGAAAGTCAGCGGGGTGGAGTGGCCCTGATGAAGGTGAGCGATGATGGCTGTGGAATGAGCAGGGAGGATGCGCTCCTGAGCCTGGAGCGCCACGCCACCAGCAAGCTACGGGACAAGGAGGGCTTGAGCGCAATCGCGACACTGGGATTTCGGGGGGAGGCCCTGCCCTCGGTGGCGAGCGTCTCACGTTTTCGTCTCACGACCTGCGAGCACGGCGCCGTGTCAGGAACGGAGATCACGGTGGAAGGCGGAAAGCTCCGGGATGTAATCGAGGCGGGGTGCCCTCCCGGGACGACGGTGGAAGTGCGTGATTTGTTCTGGAACATTCCGGCTCGTCGGAAGTTCCTGCGAAGTGAAGCGACGGAATCGGCTCACATTGATCACCAGGTTCGCATGCACGCGCTGGCAAGCCCGGAGACCCGCATGATCTATCGTAAGGAAGGGAGAGTGGCCTTCGACGTGGCGGGAACGGATGACCGCCGGGTCCGGATTGGAGATCTCTTCGGCCGGCAGAATCTCGAGAAGCTGGTGGAGGTGCCGAGATTGGAGCATCCAGGCATGTCCGTGAGTGGCTATCTCCTGCCGCCGGAAGATGCGCGGAAGAGTCGTCGGGGGCAGTATCTGTTTCTGAACGGACGCCCCGTGGAGGATCAGGCCGTTTGGCGGGCCCTTGCGGAGGCGCACCGGGGGATGCTGACCGCAGGGCGGCACCCGGTGGCTTGGTTGTGGCTGGAGATGGACCCGCTCCTCGTTGACGTGAATGTACACCCCGCCAAGCGGGAAGTTCGATTCCACCGCCCCGCGGAATTGCGAACGTTGATCATGGACGCGGTGGGCCGGAGGTCGCAGGTCACTGTGCCGGGGCAGGAAGAGCCGGTTGCCAAGGATGCCGAGGTCGCCCGGTTGACGGAGATACTCCGGGAGGACGGCCCGGTCGTCAGTCCCGTCGTTGAGGAGAGCGCAGATATTCCGGTCGGCGAAAAGGAGGAGCTGAAGAGTCGGGTGTCCACTCTTCCGCCGGAGGCGCGGCCCTGGCGAGCAGAGGTTCAGGAGGAATTTGTGCGGGAGGAGTCCCCGTCCAGCCCGTCCTTCCGGGTCATCGGGGTGCTGGAGAGACGCTATCTGTTGCTGGAGGCGGGTGATGGCCTGGTCTTGCTGGAAGGGGAGGCTGCGCGGGAGCGCATTCTATATGAGGGCTTCCTGCGGGGAGCGAGGGATGGTGCCGCGGAGTCTCAGGGGTTGCTGGTGCCCTTGCTGCTGGAGTTGGAAGCGCGGGATACCGATGTGGCCTTGCGTAACGCGGAGAATTTCCAGGAAGCAGGGATGGAGGTGGAGTCCTTCGGAGGGGGTACCGTCCAGGTGCGGAGCATGCCGGCGCTCCTGGAAGGTGCCGATCCAAGACAGCTCCTTCTCGATCTGGTGGACGAACTCGTGAAAAGCGCGGAGAGCCGCAGTGGGCGAGTGTTAACCTTCGAGAAGTTTGCGGGTGAGCTTGCAAAGGTGGGTGCACGGGGAGAGCGCTGCAGGCCGGAATCAGCACAAGTCCTGCTAGATCAGTTGTTTGCGTGTGATTTGCCGTATTCTACACCTGCGGGGCGACCGGTTCTGGTGCAGTTTTCTTTTTCGGATCTGAGGCGAAAATTCGGGAAGTGAAACCGGTGAGGATTGGGGATTCAGGGCCCCTCCCAGCCGGGGGCAGGACCGGATTGCCGTCAGGGCAGGGGGCTTTCCCGAGAACCGGAAACCGGGGCTTGCGGTCAGGCGCGGGCCTGTTACAAATCCGCCATCGAATGGCCGACAAGCTGACCTATAAAGAGGCAGGTGTTGATACGGTTAAGGCCGCGGCCCTGGTCGGCGATATTCGCAGCCACGTGCAGCGCACTCAGAGGCAGCGGCAATTGATGGGGGGCTATGGCCTGTTCGCGGCCGCCTTTGAACTCAAGGATTACCGGCAGCCGGTGATTGTGACCGGATGTGACGGGGTGGGCACCAAGCTCGAGGTGCAGCTGGAATACGACCGCATTGAGGATGCGGGGAAGGACCTGGTGGCCATGAGTGTGAATGATATTCTTACCACTGGGGGTGATCCCCTGATGTTCCTTGATTACATCGGGGTTGCACAGCTCGACGAGCAGCGCATTACCCGTCTCGTGGCGGGCATGGCGGACTACCTGGAGGAGTGTGGGTGTATCCTCGCTGGAGGAGAAACGGCTGAGATGCCCGGGGTGGTGCCGGAGGGCGTGGTGGAGCTCTCGGGATTCTGTATCGGGTGCGTGGAGAAGGACGAGATGATCGATCCTACCTCCGTTTCACGTGGTGATGTCCTTATCGGGTATCAGTCCGATGGAGTCCATGCCAACGGTTGGAGCCTGATCCGGCGCGTCCTCCGGGAATACGGAGAGGAGTTCGGCAGGGAAGACGTGGAAGCACTTCTGCCGCCGACCCGGCTTTATTTCGATGTGGTCAGTGCCCTGCGGGAATCGGGAGTGCGGCCCAGAGCCATGGCGCACATTACCGGAGGAGGGTTGCCTGAAAATCTCGAGCGGCTTCTGGTGGAACGGGGACTGGGGTGCGCGCTGGACGTTCCGGCATGGGACAATGCGGCCATTGGGAAGCTTCTGCGCTTCGTGGACGAAGAGAGCCGCTGGCATACCTTTAACATGGGCATCGGGTGGGTGGTGATCGTGGAAGAGTCACAGGCCGAGTTAGCTGCCGCGGCCGGCCCCGGCGGGGTTGTGCTCGGGACGGTCGACGAGACTCCCGGGGTGCGGGTGAGCTCCAAATGCTAGGCACTGCATGAGTGACCACCTGAATCACGAATGCGGGATTGCGGTGGTGCGCCTGCGGAAGCCGCTGGCTTATTTCCAGGACCGCTACGGGGATTCGCTCTGGGGATTCAAAAAACTCTTTCTCCTCATGGAGAAGCAGCACAACCGCGGCCAGGACGGGGTCGGCATTGGTTGTGCCAAGCTCGATATGCCGAAAGGGCAGCCCTATATTTTTCGCTGCCGGGATGCGGCCCGTGATTCCCTCGCGGGGCTCTTTCGCCGCGAGCTCAAGCGAGTCAACAAGCTGGCGCGGAAGGGCGTCGTGAGTCTCGATGACCCTGCGGCCCTCAAGGAGAAGTTCGACTACGCCGGCGAAGTGCTCATTGGGCACCTGCGCTACGGAACATCCGGTGAGTTCGATTCGGGTTCCTGTCACCCCTATCTGCGGAGAAGCAACTGGCCCACCCGCACGCTGATGGTGATGGGCAACTTCAACATGACCAACGCGCGGGCGCTCAACGCGCAGATGATCGAGCGCGGTCAGCACCCGGTCTTTGGGACAGATACCCAGACGGTGCAGGAGGAAATCGGATTTCACCTGGACGAGGCGCACACCGATATTTACCGGCGCCTGCGGGACGAGGGTGTGCCCGGGCCGGAGATTCCTGACCGGATCTCGGAAGAACTGGACGTCATTCAGATCGCGCGCGAGTCGGCTGCCCGATGGGACGGGGGATACGCCATCTGTGGAGTGGTGGGCAATGGGGACATGTTCGTGATGCGGGATCCGCACGGGATCCGGCCCTGCCACTGTCTGGTGACGGATGAAGTCATTGCCTTTGCCTCGGAGCGCGTTCCACTGATGACGGTTTTTGAGACCTCGCAGGATTCGGTCAAGGAGGTGGAGCCGGGCGTGGTGACCACCGTCAAGAGTGACGGAACGCTCAGTTCGGGACGGTTTTCCCCGGAGCTTGGAAAGCGGCCCTGCTCGTTCGAGCGCATCTATTTCTCGCGCGGGAATGACCCGGCGATCTACCAGGAGCGCAAGGCGATGGGAGCCGCCCTGAGTGAGCAGGTGGTTGAAGCTGTCGACGGGGACTTTGGAACGGCAGTCATTACCTTTATCCCCAACACGGC
>CAWWCX010000332.1:0-4783 GCA_963935445.1 uncultured Roseibacillus sp. | reverse complement strand
TGTGCCCTATCACAGCCCCCACAATTCCGAACGGAATCACGGACATGATAATGAGTGGTTGCACATAGGAGCGCAGGGGAATGGCCATGAGCACATACATCCCGACCAGCGCAAATAGAAACCCGATCCCGATTTCCCGCACGCTCTCTGCCTGGTCGGCTTGCTCGCCCTCGAACGTGAAACTCACCCCTGGGAAGCGTTCAACCAGAACAGGAAGCGCTTCCTTCTTAAAACGCCTGGTCACATCATTGGAATTCGCTCGCGATCGATCCACATCGGCGGTGATGCGAATTGCCCGCTTCCGGCCGGAGCGCCTGATGGTGTCCGGACCTCTTCGCTCCCGTGCATTCACGACCTGTACCAGCGGGATGTCTCCCCCGGTCGTCCTGAGCTTCATCTGCTCGAAGTTCTCGATCGATTCGCGCTCTGCCTCCGGATAGCGCACCATCACCTTGACCTCCTCACGCCCTCTCTGCAACCGCTGCACCTCATCGCCATAAAACGCTCTTCGGACCTGCGAGGCCACATCGCTCAGACGTAATCCCGTCGCCCGGCCTTCTGCGGTGAGCTCCTGGAAAACCACTTCCCGCTTCCCCGGCCGGTCGCTGTCCGCAATATCAATCACACCGGCATAACTTTCGAGCCGCTCGCGCAGGAAATCAGCCGCTGCCCGCAACTCTGCCTGCTCCTGACCGGTAATAAGAAGGTCGATCGCATTACCTCCTCCAGCCGCCTGCGCGACAAACGTCAACTCCACCGCGCTCGGGATACTCTGTACCTGTTCCCTCCACCGCCTCACAATCTCGTCTGCGGAGATATCGCGTTCTGCGGAGGGGGCCAGCTCAAGGGTCACCTCCCCGATGTTCGTGCCGATCGGCGGACCACTTGGAGAAAAATCCGTAATGAACGGCTGAATACCCGCGCTCGCCAGCATGTGCCGGATGACCGGCAAGCCCTCCCGCGTCTTCATATCCGGGCCGTTCGCCAATTCGAACGCCTCCGCCTCCAGTCTTCGGGTGGCCTCGCGAGAGGATTCAAAAGGAACCCCGCGCGGGAGTTCAAATCGGGCGACCACAAGATCAGCCTCCACCTGCGGAAAGAACATGCTCTTGATCCACTTTCCCTTTACCAGGCCAGCGGTCAGAGAGAGCAGGGCGAGAAAAACAGAGAGGACGACATACCGGTGCCGGAGGCAGAATTTGAGAAACGGGCTGTAGAAACGGACTACGAATTCCTCGAGACCGCGGGAGATCCGACGCTGCACTCGCCCGAAGGCCCACACCTTGCGGTCGGGACCGCTCCGTTTGAGCAACGCCAGGTGCGCCGGCAGGACGAGTTTCGACTGCAGTAATGAAAACAGCAGAGTCGGAATCACAATCAGTGGAATGTTCGGCCAGATCTTTCCACTCACACCACTCAGGCCCAGCATCGGGGTAAAGGCCACCATCGTGGTTACGATACCGAAAATCACCACCACTCCGACTTCGTGCGTCCCACGCCACGAGGCCTCCCTCGGATCTTCCCCCGTCCGCATGCGGCGGTAGACATTCTCTCCGACCACGATGGCATCATCAACCACGATCCCGAGAACCAGAATGAAGGCAAAGAGAGAGATCATGTTGATCGAGATCCCGAGGTGAGGCATGAGCCAGATACCCCCCGCGAAGGATACCGGTATTCCCAGGGCCACGAGGAAGGCGAGACTCGGCCTCAGGAAGAGGGCCAGAACGATAAAGACCAGTGCGAGGCCCCAGGCGCCGTTCCTTTTGAGAAGGTCGAGACGGCCCTTGAGGTATTGGCTCGTATCATTCCATATCTCCAATTTGATGCCGTCCGGGAACTCCGCCCTTGCCTTCTCTAGGTAGTCTCCGACTACCTTTCTGATCTTCAGGGTATCCTGGTCTCCCGTCCGAAAAACATTGATCAACATGGCGCTGCGCCCATCAAAGGAGTTCTCCAGTTCAATGTCCTCGAACCCATCGATCACGGTCGCGATTTCCCGAAGCTTTACGCTCGAACCGTCAGGCCGGGTGAGCATCACCAAGTCTTCGAATTGCCTGGCATCGTCCGGTTTTCCAAGCGCCCGCAGGACGACTTCCCCGGCCGTGGTGCGAACCGATCCTCCGGGCAGGTCAATCGAAGCCCGCCGGATCGCATTGGCAACCTCTCCAAGAGTGAGCCCGTATTGCCTGAGAGTGCGCTCCGGGACCTCGATTGAAATCTCGTAGGGGCGCACCGCCGCCAATTGGACCTTTGTCACCCGGGTTTCCTTCTGGATCGCAGAGACGAGGGCTCCAAACGGGTCTTCGCTGAACTCTGGTTTCCCGGGCTTGAAATCGAGCAGGCCGTCCCGAACATCCTCTGCGACCCGCCGGAGCGTGCGTTCGTCCGTCTGCCCCGAAACCGCTATACTCAGGACCTGTGCGCTGATCACCAGCTCCTCAAGGACCGGCTTTTCAGCCTCTTCCGCAAAGTTATCAATCGCATCCACCTGCGTCTTGATATCGTCCATCACATTGCGCACGTCGTAGCCGTTTTCCACACGCGCGGTCACCACTCCCATGTTCTCCGCCGCGACCGAGTTTATTTCCCGGATTCCATTAAGGTTCGCGATCGCCTCCTCCACCGGGATGACGACGCCCTCCTCTACATCCTCGGGGCTCGCATTCGGAAACGGGACCTGCACGGACACCGCATCGATCGCGAGATCCGGGAAGATTTCCTTCTTGAGCTGGAACCACGTGTAGAACCCTGCCAGAAGAACCGCCAGCATGAGGAAATTTGCCGCCACGTGGCTGCGGCTGAACCACCGAATCAGTCCCTTCATTCCTCCCTCTCCGTGTTCCTCTGCCCGACTGGCTCCTCCACGACGACCCGCTCGTCCTGTACCGGGGCATTGGGTGGGGTAACCACAATCTGCGCACCTGACGGCACTTCCCCCTCCCCTGCCCCGCTATTCACAATCACGATTTCAGCCTCCGTCCGCACGACTCTTACCGGGCGGATGTCAAGGCACCCATTCCTTACCAGCAGCACCTTGTCACCATCAATCATGGCCGACCGCGGCACGCGTACTACATCGTCGAGGGTCCTGCCCTCGATAGCGACATCCACGAACATCCCGATGGGTGGGACGCCCGAGCCATCCATTCCAAATTCGGCTACCACATTAATCGACCGGGTTGCCCGCTCTACCATTTCCTCCGAGCGCACGATCCGCCCTTTCCAACTCAGAGCCTTTCCTCCAATTCTGCCTCTGGCAATGACTTCACCGGTCACCCTGCCTTCGGCTCTCTCCAAGTAACCGTAATCCTCAAGGGAGAGCGGGAGACGAATCTCCACGCCCCCACGGGAAACGAGCTCCACCAGCGGCATCCCGGGCGCAATCACTGCGCCTACATCAACGTGAGCACGTTCTATCCGGCAATCGTAGGGAACCCGGATCTCCGTTCGCTCAAGATCCCGTCTGGCCTTCTCGAGGGCTGCCTCGGCAGCGACAATTTTTGCCCGGGCACTGGCCAACTGAGGGACGCGCTTCACAAGGTCACTGGCTTCCTTGCCGCTGCCAAGTTTCTCCCAATCCCTCAATCCCTGAACCTTACGAACTTCTTCCATCCTCAACCCAAGATGGGCTTCCGCCAGACTTGCTCTCGCCGCTGCCTCGGCAGCCTCATAATCAGCCCGGTCAATCTGAAGTAAAAGCTCACCCGGATTGGACCCTTCGGGCCCCGTGAAGGCTTCTCCGGCCTCAAAACGTTCGTGGACAAAGGTTAACTTCCCTCCAACCTCAGCGGTCACCCCCGTCTGGCGCTTGGGAAGCACCTCTCCCTGCGACCTGAGAGTCAGCTGGACCGATTCCGCAACGGCCTTCTCAGCAAGCACCGAATCAAGTTTGACGACCGGGTCTGTCTTCGGGGCCTCCGGGCCATTCTTCATGAGGAACATTGTTCCTGCCCCGCCTCCCCCAAGAATGGCCAGGCAAATCACTGCCCGCAGAACCCTGCGGACCCACCCTTCATCAATAGATATACTCATCGTAAAAAAGAGAGCCTACTTTCCACGAACCTTGAAATCGCCTCCCAACGCGAGATGCAGGTTCACCCGGTTCTCGAGCCGCATCCGGAGAAGCTCCGCAAGCTGGAAGGCGGTTTGCACCTGCCGATCCTGCGCGCTTAGCAGGGTGAGAGCATCCACTGCTCCATCCGAGAAATCCACGATTGCAGCCTCCACCGCTTCCTTCGCAAGGCGTGCCGATTCCTCCACCGCCGCCTGCCGCCTGGCATAATAGGACTCGGCGATGAGCGCCTGCTCCACCTCGCCGAAACTTCGCAGCACCACACCCTGCAGCTCCCGGAGGGCAATCTCCTCGTCCCTCGCGGCTATATTTGCTTCTTCACGCAATCTTCTCCCTGCCAGTAGCGGCTGTGCAACACCCCCTGCCAGCGACCAGACCCCGAATTTGCTGTCGAGCACATTCCCGAGCGCGTCACTGCTCGTTCCACTGGACCCCGTCAGGGAGAACCTTGGATAGCGGGCAAGCTCCGCCGCCTTATGTCTCTCGCCAGCAGCCGCATACCGTCTCTCTGCCGCGAGGATATCGGGCCTGCGCAAAAGCAATCCCGAAGGCAAACCGGCTGGTGGATCAGGCGGTGGATCAGGAAGTCCCCGCGAAGAGAGAGCTTCTCCCCTGGGATAGCGACCTGCCAGCAACTCCACCTGCCGCAGGGCGCGCTCCCGCTCCTGTCTCTTATACACATCTGACGCTGCCGACGATATGCAGTGT
>CAWWCX010000331.1:0-4784 GCA_963935445.1 uncultured Roseibacillus sp. | reverse complement strand
TACCCTCGTGGAAGTAGCCCGGGCTCGGGGTGGTGGTGCGAGCATGAACAGTGCCCGGCAAGTGGGCGCCCACTACAGAACAGGTATACGAGCTATACCACGTGTGTATGGGCTGTCCCAACGTGGTAAGCGGCCTCGGGAGAGAAAATACTTTTTCATTCTCGTGGGACGACTAAATTCGAGAGACCCTGTTCTCCTGTGATCACCATTGCAATCTCCAGTCAGAAAGGTGGAGTCGGCAAGACGACGGTCGCCATTAACCTCGCTCATTCCTTTGCCCGGAGTGGACGGCAAACGCTGCTTGTAGATGCGGATCCCCAGGGGTCCGTTGGGCTGTCGCTGACACGCCAGAGCAGGAGGCTGAAGGGGTTCTACGACTATTTGGAGGACTCCACGGTGCCGCTGGGAAGCCTCGTCGTGCCGACCCGGCTCGAAACCCTGAGCCTCGTGCCGGCGGGGCAGGCCAGTTCCTACGAGCTGGGAGGTGGATCGACGGGTGCGTCCCTTGATCGGGTAAAGAGCTTTCTCGCGGAGGCGGCCGCTTCTGATACGGAGGTCTGCATTGTGGACACGGCGGCAGGGCTCTTCGGCGTAACGGCGGATGTTCTTACCGCCGCCAGCGGCGTTCTGGTTCCGCAGCAGGCCGAGCCCCTCGGAGTGCGGTCGGTCCCAAAAATGCTGGAAGCTCTCACCCGGATGCGGGCTGCGAATCCGAGTCTCTCTATTCTTGGAGTCCTCCTCACCATGATGCAGTCACATCTTCCGGAGAGCCGGGATACCGGGCAGTCTCTTCGCGCGATCCTTCCGCCTGAGATGGTGATGCAGACGGTTGTTCCCCGGGAAGATCTCTTTATTCAGGCCAGCGCCCGTGGGCTGCCAGCTGGTGTCATGGAGGGTGGTGGTGAGACCCTGGGTGTGTTTGATAATCTGCGCCTTGAAGTTGAACGTAAGCTGGGCGTCTCCACGGCCGGGTTCCAGACATGAGTAATTTCAGGTCCCTCTCCCCGGAAAAGGGGTATCCTCCACGCGGTATTTGAACGGGAAGGCTTTCATGGATCCAATTGAAGCATGGGTAGATGCCCAGGACTTACGTCGCATGGCTGCCGCTCTGCTGGCTGAGCCCAGTTCCACTCCTCCGGACGATTGTCTCTTCGGAACGGACTTCGTGGGCTATGGGCCAGAATCACGGGCGCCGGCGGGAACAACTGACGATGAGGTGTCCCTTCCTGCACGGGGGGCCGAGGAGAGTGCTCGCCGTGCACTTTCGGCGGCACGTGACCTGGCGCAAAGGGGAGGCTTGCTGGAAGCCGCTGCGGATTCAGGACGAGGAGAGCCTGTTGAGCCCGTTCCTGCCGCTGACTTGACCGAGGTGGTCCCGATGCAACGGGCCGAACCTGCAGTTGCCGTGCCGTCCCAGGCCCGGCTCCAGGTTTTCGGGGACTGGCTCCGGAGTGCGGTCGGCGCCAGTTATTTTTTTGTGATCGATCGCAGAGGTGGAGTTCTCATTGATGAAGTGAAATCGCCAAAGATTCACCGGATCGCCTGCACGCTGGCGCAGGCTTCCTACTCGACAGCACGGCATTCGGGAGGGCCTGAACCGGGAAACCTGCATGCGAAGATATCGGCGGACGCCGTTCTTGAGGTCGTTCCCGTGAATTCTTCAAGTGGTCCGCTGATCCTCGGCATTATTGTGCCCCGGTCGCTCGATTCAAGCCAGGCTGAGACGGTGGCACGAGGATTGCGGCAGGTGATCCATGCGGCAGAGGAGACGGGAACACCTTAGTCCCCGAAAATTTCAATTTTCTTTTGAGGTCATTGGTTTAGGTTCCCGAGCGGCCGGAGCCCTGCCTGCCGAGTCAAAAACTATTTTCCATGGCTGACGAACAACCTCCGAATCCCGGACCCAATGACCCAAAAAAACCAAGTGAAAGCGGCGGTTTCAACTGGCGGGTCCTTATTCTCCTGGCGATTGCGCTAGGTCTTCTGACGATTGCCCTGACCGGAGCGAGCGACGGGAAGGGCAAATCGATCTCATTCAGTGAATTCAAGAAGAACATGGAAGAGGGGCGGATCCTCAGGAACCCCACTCTTGGCCCGAAATATAAACTCGAGGTTGTCACCAACGAGTCTTCCTTCAATGCCCAAATCGTTGGCTGGCGGACCAAGGATCCGGCCTTCGTGCTGACTGGTGAGCCCCAGAAGTTTTATGTGCGAATTAATCTCGACCTTGATGGTGAACGGTTGACCAGCCTTCTAGGGGCAAGGGTGCAGACCGTGGCGAACGAAGAGGCCGAAACTCCGGCCGGGCAGGACATGGCCAGTTTCGCCGATTTTGAAAAATGGGTTGCCAATTATGAGGTGATTCTGGCCGGGGAGGAGGCGCTCAAGTTGGCGGCTATCCCCGGGACGGGGGACGCCCGCCTTATCGGGACACGCCAACAGAAAACCCCAAAAACAGCGGAGGAAATACTCAAGAAGGGTTCCAAGCCGGAGAAAATCCGTGTGCCGGTCAACATCATGGCGATGCAGAAGGAACTCAATATTCTGTTTCACAGCGAAGTGCCCTACCGCTCGGAGACGAATTACCTGCGGACGGTTTTCCTGAGCTTCCTTCCCATTCTCATTCTCATCATCCTTCTCTTTCTCCTTTTCCGCCATCAGATGAAGCAGGCCGGGCGTGGTGCGATGAGTTTTGGCAAGAGCAAGGCGCGGATGATGAACATGGACCGGAACAAGGTCACCTTCAAGGATGTGGCCGGTATCCAGGAAGCAAAGGAGGAACTGTGGGAGATCGTCGATTTTCTCAAGGATCCCCGCAAGTTCCAGAAGCTCGGGGGTAATATCCCCAAGGGAGTCCTGATGGTTGGTCCCCCGGGAACCGGGAAGACCCTTCTGGCGCGGGCTATTGCCGGGGAGGCCAACGTTCCTTTCTTCACCATCAGCGGATCCGATTTCGTGGAGATGTTCGTCGGAGTAGGTGCCAGTCGGGTCCGGGACATGTTCGAACAAGGAAAGAAACACGCGCCCTGCCTGATCTTTATTGACGAGATTGATGCAGTGGGACGTCACCGCGGGCATGGGTTAGGAGGGGGGCATGATGAGCGCGAACAGACGCTGAATGCTCTACTGGTCGAGATGGATGGATTTGATACCCAGGAAGGGGTCATCATCATCGCGGCCACCAACCGCCCGGACGTGCTGGATCCTGCGCTTCTCAGGCCGGGGCGCTTCGATCGGCAGGTCACCGTATCGCTTCCCGATGTGAAGGGCAGGGAGCAGATCCTGAAGGTTCATTCCAAGAAGATCAAACTGGCAGCGGGAACCGACCTGGGCACGGTCGCCCGTGGCACTCCGGGCTTTTCCGGTGCGGAACTTGCAAATATCATCAATGAGGCAGCTCTCCTCGCCGCGAGTAAGGACCTCAAGGCTGTTACGGTCGCCGAGCTGGAGGAGGCGCGTGACAAGGTTCGGTGGGGCCGCGAACGGCGCAGCCTCGCTCTGAGTGAGAAAGAGAAGAAGCTGACGGCCTACCACGAGGCGGGGCATGCGCTTCTTCTGGCAACGCTTGAGCACACCGACCAGCTTCACAAGGTGACAATCATCCCGCGTGGTCCCTACCTCGGGGCTGCCTTTCATTTGCCGGAGGAAGACAAGTTCCAGGTGCATAAGATCGAGGGCTTGGAACAGTTGATCGTGACGATGGGTGGACGGGTGGCCGAGGAAATTGTTTTCGGAGATGTCACCAACGGTGCTTCTGGAGATATTCGGCAGGCTACCAACCTTGCACGCCGCATGGTTTGTGAATGGGGGATGAGCGAGGAACTCGGGATGGTTGAATACGGAGAGTCTCGAGACGAGGTCTTCCTGGCCCGGGATATTTCAAAGGCGAAGAATTACTCGGAGCAAACCGCCCAGAAGATTGATGCCGAAATCAAGCGGATTATTGATCGGGCCTACGCGGATGCGAAACGCCACCTGACCGAGAAGCGGGACAAGCTCGAGCTCATCGCGGAAGCGCTCCTGGAATATGAAACACTGGATGGAGATCACATCCGTGATCTCATCGAGCATGGCGAAATGAAGAACCCTCCCCGGTCTCCCAAGCCTCCCGTCTTGCCGCAGGAAAACCCGCCGGCCGAGACGAAGAAGTCGGGAGAGGAAGACGAGGGCCCGCTGCCTGATCCCGTGGGAGCCCCGGCCTGATCGGGGTCTCAGGGATTTATCTTGGTTCGCCGACCATCAGTCGGAGAAAGCCCCGGTTTTCCCGGGGAAGGGAAATGGACACGGTCCCGCTTGTGCCAGCAGGAATGGGATTTCCGGCGCTCACTGCACCGCTGTTCAGAACATTGAAACTCCCTGAGGGGTCGTCTGTAGAAAGCACGGTGAGCGGAGCGACGGAGCCGCTGTCAGGCAGAGTGATGGTAAAGCCAACGTTCTGGGCGGAAGTTTCGGAAGGGGTGAGAAGGTGGGGGAACGGGCTGGTTTCGGCATCCAGTCCGAGAGCCCATTGCAAACCGTTGGGCACGGAATCGCCGTTGGTGTCCTCCAGTTGGCTCACACCCGGGATTCCGTTTGCCTCCGTCCAGAGTACAAAGGGGTCTTCCGGGATGATTTCTAGAACGACCGTTCCCCCGAGTTTGGCTGTTCCGGTTGCCGTGATGGGAATCTCCAGATCTCCAAGCGGACTTTCAGGCACGGCGAAGTTTTCGACTACTGAGATCGGCAGGAGAACGACTGCATCATAGGTCTTGGAGGTTTCGCTACTCTCCAGGAGGGTGAGGCTC
>CAWWCX010000330.1:0-4784 GCA_963935445.1 uncultured Roseibacillus sp. | reverse complement strand
CAGACCGCCTTCAACCATGCGGCCCGCTACACGTGGATGGCCGCCCGGGCCTACGACTACGAGACCAGTTTTGACCCCGGCCACCCTGCCTCGCCCAAGACCCTCCTGGATGCCACCGTAAAGGAACGCAACCTCGGGCTCTGGGTTGACGGGAAACCCGCCGTCGGACAGGGCGGCCTGGCCGAGATTCTCGCCCAGTTGAAATCTAACTTCGACGTCCTCAAGGGACAGATCGGCATCATGACTCCGCAGATTGAGAACGGGGAAATGTCTCTCCGGCGAGAGCTCTTCAGGATCCAGCCCACCGCGGATGGGACCGCGGCCAGCGATGACCTCTGGAAGGACGCACTCCGGGCCCGCGTTATCCCGGATGTCACGGACATGCCTGAATTCGTCCGGAACTGCCGTTCCTTTGCCCCGGCTTCGGCAGGCCCTCAACCAGCCCTGGTCATTCCCTTCAGCAGCCACATCGAGAATGGCCGCAATTTCTTCGGTCGCCCCCTCGCAGCAGGGGATCACACCTACAGCACCGCCAACTTCGCCACCAAGATCCGCGGCGTCGGGATCTGGCTGGTGGACTACACCGGAGCCGAGCTCGCCGCCGCCCCAAGGGCCTACCTCTTTCCAGTAGGCAATGACTACCTCCGCACCTCCAGCGCTCCAGAACCGATTACCCGGACCTTTACCATTCATGAGCAGCGCGTCCCCACTCCCTTCGTGATCAATCAGTCGAACCTGCGGGACCCCGGCTTCATCCCCAGCCTCAACGGCATTGACGGGGAGTTTGGAAACCTGCGCCGGCATGGAGACTTCCGGATGTATGGCTACGACTCCGAAATGGACGGCTTCCTCGGCCAGTTCGACGCAGGCATGGATGCCATCTCCTTCGACACCCGGCTCATGGGGCGCTCGGCCTGGAATTCCCAGTGGTACCTGATCATCCCCGGCACCAACCTTCATCCGGACGGCCAGTATGGCCTTTCTCGCCTCATTGAAACCATCAGCGACATCAAGCTGCACTTCGTGACCTATTCCCACCAGGGGCAATAACCAGCACTCGTTCCGGACAGCCACTTCCTAATTCTTCTCCCTGATGAAAACAACAACGAGAACCCTCCTGATCCTCCTCAGCCTTGCGGGCATCACCTTCGGCCAGGGATTCACCGATGGCTTTGTCACATTTTACGGGGAAGTCCGTAAAACCGGTGGAGCGGGAACCGTTCTCCTGCAGGAAGGCAAGCTCGAGGTCACCTTCTCGAACCAGGCTGCACCGGAGAACAAGGTCACGGTCAAGACATCCCTCTCTCCTACCGGACGAGGAGAAGCGAAACCCTACTCCTACGCACTTCGCGTTCCGCTCGCCTATCTCCCCGAATCTCCCCGGCTCGGGGATTTCCTGTCCATCCGGCAGACCCCCGCTGACTTCCAGGTTGAAGGCATTACCATCAATGACCAACCCGCAACGCTGCCCGATGGAAGCGGGGAATTCTTCCCCCTCAGCTTCGCAAGCCGCGGGGAGTCCTATCGCCTTGATCTCATCGTCCGGGGTGACAGCACCGATAGCGATGGAGATGGGCTTCCAGACTGGTGGGAGCGCATGAGCGGACTCAATCCGGACCTCGTTGATTCCGACAGCGATCCTGACGGGGACGGCTGGAGCAATCTCTCCGAGTTCCTGCGAGGAAGTGATCCGCAGGCAAGTAACCTCAATCCGGAACTCACGACCCTGGAACTCACGGTCCCCGAACTGGGAACGGCAGGCTGCCTCCTTCAGTTCCACGATTCAGACAGTGCCGCCGCTGAGATCTCGCTTACCCTCGATCTCTCCGCCCTGCAGGGGTTCCGGGCCAGACTGGATGGCACCCCTCTGGAAGCTGACAGAACCACCCTGACAGCCTCCGCACTCCAGTCCGGCCGCCTCACGATTTCCCATCTCGACACCACCGTCCGGTCCGCATTCCTGCCCCTGACCTGGACGGACGGCGGAAGCCAGCAGTCTTCTGGTATCGTGCGCCTGCTCGTCAGCAGCCCCAGCAGCGCGGATGGGAATGATGCCGCCGTCTGGCTCGATGCCGCGGCTCTCCCTGTCGACGAGGCTCTCTCCTCATGGAATGATCGCTCTGGAAACGCAAGGAATGCGATGCAACCGCTCGCCGAACATCAACCCCTCGTCGTATCCCCCGGTAGTCACCAAAGTGTCTACTTCCATACTCCCACAACCCACCTCTTCTTCCAGGACGAAGCTCTGCCAGCCGGGGAACACACGATTCTCGCAGCATGGCATGCCCCGGACTCTTCCGACGAGGCCCAGACTCTCCTCTCCTCCAACCGCGGCTTCCTGCGGCTCGAGCCCACTACGGAGGCCGTCTCCTACCCCGGCGCCCCGGTCTACCAGGCGGATGACCTCGCTGTCCGTGGATACGAATCCTCCCCCGGCCGCACCTCTACCAGCATCTTCCGCCGGGAGAACTCCACCCTGCTGAACATCTTCGGGCTTTCCTACAACGGGGAGCAGATCACTGCCGAGAGTCTGGACCCGGTTCTACCGACTATCGGGGCCCGACGGCTGGCGGTCCCCGCCGAGAACTCCATCAGCCACGGTTTCGCGGGCAGTCTGCACGAACTACTCATTTTCCCCACCGCCCTGCCGGAGCAGAAACTCCGCGATGTCCACGACTATCTTCAATCGAAGTGGAGTGACCATGTGATCTGGGACTTCAGCACCAACCTGCGTTCCGTCCAGCTCTCCGCTTCCACGATCGAAAAGAACATCATCCGCGGAGGGCATGGGAACGATGACCTTGAAGGAGGAAGCGGACAGAACGTCCTCTCGGGCGGTCCCGGCTCCGACATCCTGCGTGGCAGCCCGGGACAGGACACCTTCGTCTTCGGAGCCATCGATACCGGCAGTGATCTGATCGTCGACTTCGACCCCTCCACCGATGTCATTGACCTCTCTTCCCTGTTCTGGGGGGAGACAGGAGATGCCCGCGAGTTCCTTTCCACGCGTCTCGAGACCCGCTTCGACACACAGATTCCCACCCTCGACACCATCCTTGTCCTCCTCCGCCCCGGTGGGGAACGCCAGGAGATCGCCCTGAAGAACACCGTGCTTGGCGCCCGGCAGGTCGTCGAATTGATTGTCGAGGGTCACATCCGGATGGGTGCGCTGAGCATTCCAACCGAGGTCCACGTGGCCCTCGCGCCCGGATCGCGCGAGGATACCCCGCTACCTGAGTCTCTCGAGAGCTCCTTCTCGGTGGAGGTCACCCGCACGGGCGACGGCAGCGCCGGGGCTCTCGAGGTTCCCCTCGGACTCTTCGGAGATGCCCTCGGCAACGAGGTCGTGCTAGAGGGGGATGTCCGCAAGGACGGCCAGAGAGCGGTTGTGAGCTTTGGCCGCGGAGAAACCAGCAAGCTTATCACCTTCCGCCCCCTGCCGGATCTCCAGACGGAGGGCCTGGAGCGGTGGCAAACCGCCATCCTTCCTCACTTCCGCTATAGCGTGTCCGGGGGAGCCGTGGCCCGCTCAGTGAGCGATGACCCCATGGTCCACGTGGTCGTCACCGAACCCAACGCCCTGACAAATGGCCAGCCTGGCCTCATCCGCATCGTTCGTGACGGGACACCGACGGAAGCGCTGACAGTGCGCCTCGAACTGGACGGCACCGCCCTCGAAGGAACCCACATTAACCCCGTCCCCCGGGCGATCACCATTCCTGCCGGGCAAGTCAGCACCGAGGTCCCCATAACGACCCTCGATGGCTGGAATGGCACCCCGAACCGCATGGCCATGCTTCGACTTGAGCCCAGTGAGGACTATCTCGTTGGCAGCCCCCACGAGGCCACCGTCTATACGGCAGCGTCGGCCCCGGATCCACGGGAGAGCCGCTTCGATCGCTGGCTCACCGCCGCCACCGGGGGGGAGATCTCGAGTCTCACCGGCCTCCTGCAGAGTGACCGGTCCAGTCAACTCGGCAGCCTGTTGCAGGCCTACGCCGCTGGCCGTCCCGCAGATGACATCCACGCCACTCCCGGGCTCACCTTCCGGCTCGTGGGCAACCGACCTGTCCTGAACACTCCCCTTTCGAGCTCTGCTGCCGACCTGCATTGGCAGGTTGAGGATTCCGACCGGGAAAACGGGTGGCGAAACGTCAGTGACTCCTTCGCCCGGGAACTTTCCGACGAGTCTCTCACCCTCATCGGTCCTCCCCGCGACAAGGCGGACAGCGCCCGGCTCTACCGGCTGGTCTTTACCGTCACCCAGGAATCGCGACTGGGCAAGGGCATCGAAGCGATCTCCTCCTCCAGTCGCTATGGGCTCAGGGGAAGTTCCTCATGGCGCACGGACCCCACCTCCGGACATCTCACCAGCGAGTCGGGCGCACCCGGCTCGGCCTCTCGCCTCATCGTCGAAATCGACAAGCCCACGTTGCTTGAGTTCGAGATGTCCCTCGAGAACGGCGGGAAGTCCGACTCCCTCGCCTTTTTCATCAACGGGGAACAGGTAGCCCAGACCTCAGGGCACCCCACGCAGTTCCGCCGTCAGATCAATCCCTCACAACCGGTTTTTCTCATGTGGGAATACCGGGGTCACGGAGGACGGGCCGTGATCGGCAACCTCAATCCTGCTTCGGCTGCAGGCCAGCAGTAAGCCGGGGGAACTCAGGAGATGAATCGTTTCAGGGCAGGCGCAGGAATGTCGTACTCCTTCGTCGTTCTGATCATGCTCATCGGCCTGAACGCCTGCAACGAACCTGCGGAGACCACCCCGGTCGCGAAAC